>JBMNTI010000041.1:0-19076 GCA_050945655.1 Acetivibrionales bacterium
AGGCACCACCCAAAAACATCATAACTTTTTTGCATAACTTAATTCCACTATATCTTTTTTTCGTTTTTGAAAAACTAATTTCCGCTCTAATCTTTTATGAGGTGGAATTTACTTTTTCAAATGAGGAAGCGAAGCAAAACGGTATATTCATTCATCCTGAGTTGCCTGGACAACAAGCCTGTGGGAACCTATTCCCGGCGGATGACAGGTAAATACGGTCAATATTTTGTCGGTATCGTTCTTTTCAATAATTGAAAAGTCATCCGGCTCAATAATCTTTGAGTTATAAATAGTGTAATTAAGTGTTTTTTCCTTGGTTTGTACAGTTATTTTATCACCAATTTTTAATTCATTAAGGCGGTGCAGATATTTTCCGAAGGTATAGCTGCGGTGTCCTGCCAAAACACAATTACCGATCTCGTCAAAATTATCGGTATATGGCAGTCTGCCGACAGCTACCCTGAGAGTATCATCGTCAACCCCGTCCATAATCAGCATCTTGACATCTATTTTTGGTATAAGCAATACGCCTGTGGTTCTCCTCTGCATTTCTTCCTTGCTCATCCTGGATTTTTTCACCGTTGCAGGCGAATCCTCCGGTTCCTGAGGTTCAGATGCTTCTTCCGGCAGAGGTGAGTTGTTTGGGTTCGTTTGAGTATTGCCGCTTAACTCAGGAGGAATATAAAAATCCTCAACCTCCTCATCCAAAAACTCAATATTCGTTGCCGCAGTTTCCGACTGCCTTAAAAATTCATCAATAATATCATTATTCCGTTTTATATTCAGATATGTATTAACAGCAGGCACCATAATAAAGAGTATCCCTGCCGACAGCAATATTATTGCAAAAATCCTGACAGTCCCGATACGACGCTTTTCTTTCTTTTCCATACGTCTTCACCTTTATTTTTACTTATTCTTTTATATTTCTACGTTTTTCAAGCCATTCCTTTATTCTGGCTTCATATCCATTGGCCGTAGGATGATAATAATACGTTCCCCGCATTTCTTCCGGCATGTACTCCATGTCATATACAATATTGCCCGGATAATCATGAGCATATTTGTATCCAACTCCATAACCCATACTCTCCATCCCTTTGACCGGTGCATTGCGAATATGCATTGGAACTTCCCCCGTGTTTTTGTGCTCCACATCATATAGAGCTTTATCAATAGCCTTATACGATGAATTGGATTTGGGACTTGTGGCCACCATTACGGCTGCATGACCCAATAGTATTCTCGCCTCGGGCATTCCAATCATATGTATCCCCTGGGCTGCCGCAACTGCCAGAATAAGCGCATTAGGATTAGCCATGCCTACATCTTCCGAGGCGCAGATCATAATCCGCCTTGCAAGGAATTCAGGATTCTCCCCTGCATAAAGTGCTTTCGCCAGATACAAAAGTGTCGCATCCGGGTCGCTTCCTCTCATTGATTTAATAAATGCACTTATATTATCGTAATGTTGTTCTGACGACTTGTCGTAACGAACTATCTTCTTTTGTATGCAATCCATTATGACATTGGCTGTAATATTGTATACTCCGGCTTCATTCATATCAGTAGTAAGCACCGCTAATTCCAAAGCATTCAATGCAACCCGGGCATCTCCTCCGGCCATATCGGCCAGCAATGAAACCGCCTCGTCGCTGATTTCAACATTAAGGTTTCCAAAACCTCTTTCCTTATCTGTAATGGCCATATTTACTATCTTAATAACATCTTCTTTTTTTAACGGTTCCAGCTTAAAAACGGTAGATCGAGAAATCAGAGCCTTGTTGACTTCAAAAAACGGATTCTCGGTAGTTGCTCCTATCAGTGCGACAGTACCGTCCTCAACATGAGGAAGAAGTGCATCCTGCTGAGCTTTGTTGAACCGGTGTATTTCATCGATAAACAAAACCGACCTGCCATTAGGATTTAAAAAAGTATTTTGTGTTTCTTCAACTACCTGTTTTATTTCCTTTACGCCCGCTGTTACCGCATTTAGTTTAAAAAAGGCCACCCTGGTTGTGTTTGCGATAATTCTTGCTATAGAAGTTTTCCCGGTTCCCGGAGGACCAAATAATATTATTGACGATATTTTATCAGCCCTGATCATTCTGTTAAGCAATTTACCGGAGCCGATTATCTGTTCCTGTCCCACAAATTCATCCAGGTTGCGCGGGGACATTCTATATGCCAGAGGTTCCTTCTTTCCCGACATTATCACCACCAGCCCTTTTCCTTCTTTTTTTCTTCGGCAGCAAACCAAAAGCTTCTAGTACCTTCTGCTTATTTCCTTTTTCATATATCTTATACATATCAGGGCGTTTGTCCCTGGTTCTTTCAAGCATCTTTAAATAACGCCATTTTTCAATATTTGCATGGTGCCCCGAAACCAATATCTCCGGGACTTTTTTTCCCCTGTACTCAGGAGGTCTGGTATATTGAGGAAATTCTAAAAGTCCGCTGTAATGCGACTCTTTAAGGTAAGACTCATCCGTGCTTAAAACGCCGTCAATAAGCCGGCTTATACAATCAATAAGTACCATTGCCGGAAGCTCGCCGCCGGTCAGAACATAATCACCTATTGATATTTCCTCATCAACGATTAATTCAATGACTCTTTCGTCAATTCCTTCATAATGGCCACATATAATTATCAGCCGTTCTTCGTTTTTTAACTCTTCAGCCATGCTCTGGGTCAAAACTCTGCCCTGAGGACTCATATAAATAGTTTTCGGTCTCCTGGAACATTGCCTGACAACACTTTCCCATGCGTCATATAGAGGCTGGGGAGTCATGACCATTCCTACTCCCCCCCCATAAGGATAATCATCCACTTTGCGGTGTTTATCCAGGGAATAATCACGTATATTTATGGTGTTTACAGTTATTATCTCTTTTTCTCTTGCTCTTCCGATAATGCTTTCATATAAAAATCTGTCAATACTCTCCGGAAAGAGGGTCAATACGTCAAATATCATCAATCAAACCCTCCGGTATTTTCACCTGCATTCTTTTTCCTTCAATATCCACATTTATAACCACAGATATTAATGCAGGAATAAGGATTTCCTTTTTGTTTTCATCGGTAACAATGTAAACATCATTGCTTCCTGTTTCCAATACATCGGTAAGCTTGCCGAGAAACCTATCGTCCTCGTAAACATCCATTCCAATAATATCGCAAATAAAGAATTCATCTTCTTCCAATTTTTTTGCGTGTTTACGGTGAACCAGGAGTTCCTGCCCTTTCAGCTTTTCGGCATCATCCATGGTATCGATCCCTTTAAGGTTCATGAGAACAAAACCCTTATGAATCCTGCATTTTGTAACTCTGAATTCCTTATAGATTCCCTCGTAGTTTGCCGTTACAAAAAGGAGATAATCAAAGCGTGATAAATCTGAAGTAATAGGCATTACCTTAAGTTCACCTTTTATACCGTGGGTATTTACCACTTTACCAACTGCAAGATAATCTTTTGTCATAGTTCTGTCCCTTTCAAAATTCTGATTATTTGCCATGCGTTAATATAAAACCCCTCATATTCAAAATCCCCGGATTTCCCGGGGATTCCTTACAGCAGCTTGATTAATTTTCTATTGGTTTGATTATATCTTTTATTGCCCATTTTTTAACGGTGAGTTTGCTGCGTTCAACACTAGTTTCAAAGGTTATTTCGTCATCCTTTATGTTAATGATTTTACCGACAATCCCTCCGATTGTAATGACCTGATCACCTACAATAGCACTATTAATTGTTTCTCTTAACTTCTTCTCTTTTTTCTTCTGAGGAAGAATCATTATCACATACATAAGACCCAACGGTATAATCAAAACCAGCATTGATAACCAGTTGCCACCGGCTATGTCAGCGGCCGAAGCATTTGGGTCTACAGCACCGTTTTCTGCAGCAAACATTAAAAAGCTTGATAAAAAATTCATATAAAACCTCCAAATATTTCTTAAATGCACAATTCGCTAAATACAACGTCATTATACAGCATTTGATGCAGCTTATCAATTAAAAAATTATTTTTGCGACCTGCTGTGGAATTATTAATATTCCTGTTATTTATATCCCAGTCTTTCGAAAGCTTCTTTCCGGAAGTCCAAAAGCCTGTCCTCCCGGATAGCATTTCTTACATCTTCCATAAGATTAATAAGAAATCTCAGATTATGCCATGTTGCAAGCCGCAGCCCCAAGATTTCTCCACATTTGAATAAATGCCGTATATATGCTCTTGTAAAATTTTTGCACGCATAGCAATCGCAATTTTCATCCATAGGTGAAAAATCATGAGCATATCTGGCATCCCTGATAATAATCCTTCCTTTTGATGTAAAAACAGTTCCGTTCCGGCCAATCCTCGTGGGCAACACACAATCAAACATATCTATTCCGCGTATCGCACCGTCTATGAGATAGTCAGGGCTACCTACTCCCATAAGATATCTTGGCTTGTCCTTTGGGAGATGAGGAACGGTTATTTCCAGCATCTCATTCATTAGGCTGCCCGGTTCGCCAACACTTAAACCGCCAATAGCGTAACCCGGAAAATCCAGGTCTGTTATTTGCTTTGCACTTTCGATTCGCAAATCTGCATAGGTACTTCCCTGAACAATACCGAAAAGAGCCTGCTCATCAGGTCTTAAATGGGCTTCTTTGCATCTTTTTGCCCATCTGGTAGTCATCTCCATCGATTTCTTTGCGTAATCATAATCGCAAGGATATGGTGCACATTCATCAAAGCACATAATAATATCTGCTCCCAGGGCATTTTGAACGCTTATGGAGACCTCCGGCGACATATATTTTCTGGAGCCGTCAATATGGGAACGGAATGTAACACCTTCTTCTTTAATATCACGTATATTACTTAATGAAAATACCTGGAAGCCTCCGCTATCAGTTAATATTGAACGATCCCAGTTCATAAATCCGTGAAGCCCGCCGGCTTCCCTTACCAGTTCATGGCCAGGCCTTAAAAAAAGATGATAAGTATTACTTAAAATAATTTTCGCGCCAATTTCTTTTAATTCGTCCGGTGACATCCCTTTTACTGTGGCCTGTGTGCCTACGGGCATAAAAACAGGTGTGTCAAAGCTGCCGTGAGGGGTATGAACCCTTCCCAGCCTTGCACCGGATTGTTTGCATGTTCTAATGTGTTCGTATCTTACCGGAAGCATAAAATTCCTCGCTGACCTGGATGATTATTCATTAATACATCCATTTATATTGTTTACGATAATAACATATTTCAATCAAGTTGTCTTTAATATCTCCAAAACTTTGTAAGCCTGCCGGTGTTGAAAATCTCAAATTTGAGAGGTCCAAACTGTGCGAAAACTACCAATAGTATTAAACCTATGCAAGTTTAGCGGCTGTATCTTGCTGCGATTTAGCGCTCCATCTCCAACATCCGGTTTCCAGTCGCGCTCGCTACGCAATCCTTGCTTCGCTTTAAATCGCAGCAAGATACGGCCGCTTATTTACGGTTACACTACCAAATATCATAAAATGCATATCAAGACAGTTTTCGCACAGTCTTGTTCAATTCTCTTTAAAAGATTGTATACCGGCTTTGTGGGCTGCAATAAGCCTGTCGCATGTTTGATCCCATTCTTCATCAATCCAAAGATGTTCAGGATGGTTAAGATACCATCTGATTGTACTCTTTAATCCTTCCTTCAAAGGTATCTCGGCTTTAAAATCAGGTACTAAGGTTCTTATCCTGGAATTATCAAAATAAACACTGTTTATTTTATCCCCGTAAAGCTCCCCTTTCCGTTCAGGCAGGCACGCTGTCAGAAAATCGGTTGAAATATGTACTATTGCAGGGGTTAAGCCTGCTGCCTCACCTAATGAATAAATTATTTCATCCCAGGTAAGAGCCTCTTGGGATGTTATATGATAAGCTTGCCCTATTGCCTTTCCCTGTCCCATGATGCCTGCGAATGCCCTGGCGAAGTCGGTATTATGAGTCAAAACCCAGATGGAAGTACCATCACCAGGTACAATAACGGCCTTTCCCCTCTTCATTCTCTCAATAACACTCCATCTGCTCTTTCTGCTGTTAAAAATACATGGTATGAAAGTATCCCCGTAAGTATGGGAGGGACGAACAATAGTAACAGGAAAACCATTATTCCTATATTCATTAAAAAGAAGTTCCTCACAGGCAATTTTATCCCGGGAATAATCCCAATAAGGATTGTCCAGAGGTGTTTCTTCGGTAATGATGAAATTTTTCACAGGCTTCTGATATGCGGATGCGGTGCTTATAAATATGTATTGTTTTGTCTTGCCTTTAAATAGTCTTAAATCGGTTTTAACATGCTCCGTAGTATACGCGATCCAGTCAACCACAACGTCAAAACTGTAATCCTCTAATTTCTCGGCTGCTTCTTCTTCATTTCGTATATCGCCCTGAATAATTTTTGCTCCGGAGGGTACAAACTCAATCCGCTTATTTCTGTTAAACAAATATAATTCTGCGCCTTTTTTTATTGCCAGCTCTGATACTGCGCTGCTTATGTTTCCTGTGCCACCGATAAACAACACTTTCATCATACAGCCCTCCAATAATAAATATTGGCTTTGCCTGTCATTCGTTGGCATCCGGCATGGTTCATCATGAGGCAATAGCCATATTTATTATAAACGTTTCTAATTGTCTTGAAAACATTAAGAGTAGCCTGTACAATTTTATAAGGTTCCAAATATATTCACTTATTCAACCGTGATAGATCACCGGAATCGTTTGATATCTGATTATACCAATCCAAAAAGCCTAACTAAAGCAGTAATAATAAAACAAATGGTAACCCCTGTTATTGTCGGGACCAGAAATGATATCATTGTCCATTTAAAGCTTTGGGTTTCCTTTTTTATTGTAAGAAAAGTAGTACCGCATGGCCAATGCATTAATGAAAACAATATAAAACAAATTGCCGTGAGCCATGTCCATCCGTTATCAACCAGCAACCGGCTAAGCTCATTTAAATTATCTAATTCCAGCATACTCCCCGCCGACATATAGCTCATTATTATTATCGGAAGTACGATTTCATTAGCCGGAAAACCCAGAATAAAGGCCATCAGAATATAGCCATCCAATCCTATTGGTCTTGCAATAGGTTCAAAAAAACGCGCACAATGTGTAAGTAGGCTTAAATCCCCTATAAATATGTTTGCCATAATCCAAATAATAATTCCTGCAGGAGCGGCGACCATAACAGCTCTGCCTAGAACAAACAAAGTTCTGTCGAATATTGACCTTGTGATCACTTTGCCGATCTGAGGCTTCCTGTAAGGAGGCAGTTCAAGAGTAAATGATGAGGGCAGCCCTTTAAGAATGGTTCCAGAAAGGATTCTTGATAATAATAATGTCATAACAACACTAATAATTATGACAATAGTTAGTATAAAGGCTGAGGCAAAAGACCGGAAAGGCCCTGAAAAATACCCGGCAAAGAAAATCGTTATAACCGAAATAAGTGTCGGAAACCTGCCGTTGCACGGAACGAACACATTTGTAATTATAGCTATTAACCTTTCCCTGGGTGAGTTGATAATTCTGCATCCCACAACTCCGGCCGCGTTGCATCCGAAACCCATGCACATAGTCAGGGCCTGTTTCCCGTGGGCACAGGCTTTCTTAAAAAAATTATCCAGATTGAACGCTATTCTCGGAAGATACCCTAAATCCTCCAATAAGCTAAAAAAAGGGAAAAAAATTGCCATAGGGGGAAGCATCACCGATACCACCCACGCAAGGGTTCTGTACATTCCGTCAACTAATACGCCTTGCAGCCATTTAGGAGCGTTTATTAAAATAAATGCTCCGTTTATTTTATCCTCTACCCAGAATAAACCATTGGCTAAAAGCTTGGAAGGATAATTTGCACCAATTATGGTAAGCCAGAAAATAAGACCCAAAAGAGCAAGCATAAGAGGTATGCCGAATTTTTTTGAAGTCAGGATTTTATCTATTTTTCTGTCCCTGTGATTATATTTTTCATTTTCAAAGAAAACAGTCTTACGGCTTATTTCTTCCGCTTTGCATACTATACGGGAAACTACCTTATCCCGAAAAAGATTATTGTCAATACCTGTATTAGCAAGGTGCTCCCTTGCTGTTTGAAGCCTTGTCACTATTTCCTTATGATCCAACACATCTATATTCAAATACTCGTTAAATGCTTTTAACAGGGTTTTGTCTCCGTCTAAAAGCTTTATTGCAATCCAGCGATGGCTAACGTTTCCGAAGCCTTGCGGAATAACCGGCTCTATTATTGCTATGGCATCTTCTATTGGCTTATCATACTTTATTTTGTATGGAGATGCTATGCTCTTCCCCTCGGTTTGATCATACACCACATCCATAAGCTCGGTTAATCCTTTGCCGTCTCTGGCACAAGTTCCTATAACGGGCACCCCAAGTTGTTTTGATAATTCCTTTAAGTCAATATTGATTTTTTTACTTTCGGCCTCATCCAAAAGGTTCACACATACAATCCCGTTATTTGTTATCTCAAGGGTTTGCAGAACCAGGTTCAAATTTCTTTCCAGGCAGGTTGCGTCGGTAATGATTACAGTGGCATCCGTGTTTCCAAAGCATATAAAGTCCCTGGCTACCTCTTCCTCGACCGAATTCGCCATCAGGGAATATATCCCGGGAAGATCAACTAATATAAAGTTTTTTCCCTTATGTACATATCTTCCTTGAGCATTGGCTACTGTTTTCCCCGGCCAGTTGCCCGTATGCTGGTTCAACCCTGTCAAATTATTAAACACCGTACTTTTGCCTACATTTGGGTTTCCGGCAAGCGCAATAATTCTGTCATCGGCATTGGTTTTTTCTATTACTGGTTGATTATCCGGATATGCTAATGTTATGGATTTTTTTTTAGCTCCCATTGGGCTCACCTCTTTCAACAAGGATTTCTCTCGTTATTAAACATTTACGGTATGATCTCCTCTACCAGTATCTGCGAGGCTTCTTCTGAACGCAGTGCAATTACCGCTCCTCTGATACAATATGCTATAGGGTCTCCGGAAGGGCTTTTTTGAAGTGCTTCAACCTCGGTGTTGGAGATAATGCCCAAATCCAGCATCCTCCTTCTTGTGTTTCCATCGGAAATCAAATCCTTTACCCTTGCTTTTTTACCTAATGGTAAATAGTTTAGTGGAAAAACATTATTGTCCATAGCTATACCTCTGGCTGATTTTTATTAATAATATATTATTTTCATTTCATAGTTTTTCTCTACATTAGGATATGTCACTTAATCTGATGTGGTGAAGATTAACGAAGATGCAAGAAGAGCAGATCAAACCGGCAGACTGCGCATAAAATTGTATGCTAGCTTTGCACAGTCTGCCTCCCACTGACATATTATTGGCCTGCTGCCTTCATAACCATATTTTGGTGTTCCTGTATATATACCTTTGAGGTAGTTGCGCTATGGGAAGTGCTGTTTTTCATATATAGGTCGAAATGACCGTTTACACCGTTATTGATCGTATCAATACCGTGAGGCATACCTGATAGAGAAGCTGCAATATTCATCCCGTTGTGAAAGATAACAACTGCTCTGGGAGACCATCTCCATGTCCCAAACAGAGATTTCATAATATTTGTATCGGAGGTTGTGAGAGGTTCGATATCTGCATGATTATACCCCCCTATCATTTTTGCTTTAAATTGTTTGCCGGTATCTACATCAATGATAGTAAATGTGTCACCTCTCTCTAACAGGTATTGGCCTTCAAGATTCCAATCCACAGCCTTGCCTTTACGAGCCGGTGCAGCATCTTCTCCCGGTCTTACTGTTGTTACCCGGGGAGCATATCCGGAAATTGCGATTTTATCTCCTGCATTAAACCATTCGTCAGCGTCCATATAGTTATAATTTAAAATCGACTGAGGTGATACCCCGAATTTCTTTGCTATAGAAGTGGCGGTATCGCCCGGTTGAACAATATAAGTTACATCAGGCCACTTTGTATTGTTTGGCAAAGGAGCTTCATTTTCATCAGGTTTGGGTGCCGGTGCCGTATTACCGGCACCATCCGGAATAATCAGCAATTGTCCCGGATAAATAATATCTCCCGAAATACCGTTTGCTTTTCTCAGGCTTGCAATTGAAACACCGAATTTTTTTGAGATTTTCCATAAAGAATCTCCAGCCACTACAGCATAAGTATTTGATTTTTTATTTACCGGGCTTGTTATTTCAACAGTCTGGGTAGCAGTATTAAGGTTTACTTTATAACCTAAATTCTCAGCAATAAATCTCAACGGGGCAAAAGTAATACCATCAATAACGATTGATGCGGGCATTCTAACCTGGACGCCGTTTACCCTTGCCAGACCCGAGCCTCGCACAAACGCAATCATATTATCATTTTTATTTATCCCGACAGTATTGGAGGTATTATTCCACCACACACTTCCGCCTATTGATTTGCCTAAATCATAAAGAGGTACATATGTGGTGTTATCATATATGAAAGGACGGGCGCTGAAGCTTTGCAGATTACCGTTTATCGAAACTTTTATATTATAGTTGTAAGCACTTTGGGTATATGTTATTCCTGAGGTTGGAGCTTCCGCTGCCTGCGCTTTTATGGGAGCTGCCAGAGCAAAAGATGAAAGCAATACTGTTCCCGCCATGATTTTTACCATATTAATCTTAATATTTGGGAACTTCTCTCCTATATAGTCAATTATATTTCTATTAAGCCGTTTTTTATTATCTTCATCTATTTTGCCAAACTCTTCGGCAAATTCCACGTCATTCATTTCCGTATCGACATATAAGATTAGGTCATATCCATTCTCTGTTTCAATCAGCTGATAGCTTTTAAAAAGATCCAAAAAAACTACCCCTTTCACTAAAATTTGTGTCAGGAGTAGTATTTCCGTATATTGATAAAACTATTATTAATTATAAAAAGTCATCACGCTGTTTATGATAGGCCGACAGACTAATGCTATAGAGAGTTTTTTCATAGTCCGGTAAGCTTATGCAATGATATCCCGCCATATACCCGATTATCTCTCATAATATGTGTATCCCCGAAGGCCGTTATCGTATGCCTGCATAATTTCTTTACGCTCGCTTGCGCTTATCAGACCCTCACTTATTGCTTTTTCAGCCTTCTTGCGAAAGCCTTCGAGCATATTTTTCGGATCAAATTCCACATAAGAAAGGACATCTGAAACGCTGTCACCATGAATCTCCTTAACAAAGTCAAAATGTCCGTCGGGATTGATTCTTACACTTACCACATTAGTATCCCCGAATAAATTGTGAAGATCCCCTAATGTCTCCTGATAGGCTCCTACCAGGAATATACCAAGATAATAATCGTCGCCGTTATTTATTTCATGGACGGGCAGGGTATGACGCACATCATGAAGATCAATGAAATTATCGATTTTGCCGTCACAATCACAGGTAATGTCGGCGATTACGGCATTGCATTTAGGCATTTCAAGAAGCCTGTGCAATGGCATAATCGGGAATAATTGGTCTATAGCCCAGCTGTCCGGTATCGACTGAAATACCGAAAAATTACAATAATAAATATCCGCAATAGCACTCTCAATCTCCTCAAGCTCCGGCGGGGAGTGCTTAAGCTTGCTTTTTAATTTTACAATCTGATGTATCGTATTCCAAAAAATCTTTTCGGAGAATGCCCTTTGTCTTAGGCTTATTCTGCCGTGTTTGAACATATCACGTATTTCATCACGATAATAAAGTGCGTCATTATAACATTCCTGGATATTTTTTAGCGTTATGCTCTTATAAACATCATATAGATTTTTTATCTGCTCAGGAGTGTCGTCATACAGTATTTCAGGAATTTTATATTCTAAAAATTTTTCTACATCCAGAACATTAAAAAGCAATACCGAATAGTATGCAACTGTAGCTCTTCCCGATTCGGTTATTATTACCGGATGGGGAAGCTCCGCAGGATCCAGGATCATCATCACTGCTTCTATAATGTCGCAGCAGTATTCATCAACACTGTAATTACGGCTGTTAGTATAGTTGGTGTTAGAACCGTCGTAATCAACTGCCAAACCTCCGCCTAAATCAAGATATCCCATAGGTGCGCCTTCCTTAACCAACTCTGCATATACACGAGTGGCTTCCAGTACGGCAGACCTTATATCCCTTATGTTTGGTATCTGTGATCCCAGATGATAATGAAGAAGCTTTAATGAACCCAGCATATTTTTTTCTTTTAATATGTCAACCATTTCAATTACCTGCGACATATTCAATCCGAATATACTTCTGTCTCCGCCTGACTCGGTCCAATGTCCACCGGCCTTAGAAGACAGCTTTATACGAATTCCGATATTGGGAGATATACCGAGAAGCTGGGATCTTTCCAACACAATATCAAGCTCTCCAGGCATTTCTATAACAAAGAAAAGCAAGAAACCCATCTTCACGGCATAAAGTCCTAAATCTATAAATTCCTCATCTTTGTACCCATTGCAGATAATACAGGCTTCCTTATCCTTCATAACCGACAATGCCGCAATAAGCTCCGCTTTACTTCCGACTTCCAATCCATGGTGATACCTCTGCCCAAACTTTGTAACCTCTTCAACAACTTGTTGCTGCTGATTGACCTTAATGGGATAAACTCCCCTGTATACTCCTTTATAACTCAACTTTTCAATGGAGTTTTTAAATGATTCGTTAAGGTAAGAGATCTGTGAATCCAGCAGGTTTTCAAATCGTAATAAAACAGGCATATCAAGGCCACGGTCCCGAATACCCGAAATAATATCCATAAAGCTGACTGCCGCGTCAGGATTGTCTTTGTATGGATTTACCAAGGCTTCGCCTTTATCCGAAATGGAAAAATAACCTGCGCCCCAGTACTTTATACCATATAGTTCTTCGGACTTTTCTTTTGTCCATCTTCCCAAAAGTTCACTCTTAATCATCTTTTACCATCCAATCCGCACAGTTGACTTGTATTGCAAACAATAATATATAATAGCACAATAATTATTATATTATCAATATAAAGATAAAGCATCAAAAAAAGCCATTTAGGGAACGGTTAGGAACCGTTCCCTAAATGGTTTTCTTATTAGCATTATAGAATTCTTAGCACTTGTATCAGTATTTCTTGGCGGTAGCCTCATCATTCTCAACCAATAGCTGACGCACCTTATTATATCCTTCTGACATTGTCTCTGGTGTGGCGTCGGGGTTTTCTAATATTGAATCATATGTGAAATTTACATCGGGATCAAAATGGGCGGTTATTATTTCAAGCCTGTCTTTTGAGCAATTAATAAAATATGCTGTTCCTTTATCCTCTATTCTGTCATCATACGGCTTCTTTGGCTTTTCAATACTCTGTGCCAAAAAAGTGCCGTCCGGCAGCATAACAACCTCAGTTACCGATCTGGAAATTAACTGGCCGTCCCTTGTTATTGTTCTTTCTAATACTAATGTATTTTTCTTTGTATCAAGAATACCGTGATTTTCTTTTACATCACCTTTCAAATCGTCCCTGCCAAAACCGTCTTCTTCATTTGTCATGGATTCGCTAAAGGTTATAATATCACCGTTTTTTTCTCTGACAGCATCATAATCGCCATTTTTTCCGGTTTCTTTCGGATTATCACCCGGTTCCAAATAATCAAACAGAGTCATGTTAACTATCTTGGTTGTAGTCGCAAGGTGATCAAACCCAACATCAAACAAATCAAAATCATCTGTTTCGAAGTTATTAACTGCCTTTTCAAAACGCCCCAAAGCTCCATTATAGGCATCATAAAAATCGCTCAATTCCATTCCCGTCTCTGTGTAAATGCCGCCTTTTGAAGCTGCCGGTTTCTCTTCTTTCGGTTCATCCTTTTCTTTTTTGTCGGGTTTTTCATCATTTTTTACATCTTTGCCTCCAACATCGGTAATGTCCGTTGAATTATCAGGCTTTTCAGACTTCTCTCTGCCACACCCGGTGAGTAATAGTGCACTTGCAACTAATACTGCTAATAGCTTAGTTAGCGTTTTCATTTCGTTTCCTCCTTAATTTTCTAAGAAATCTTCAGTGAGAATCGCAGTATTATCTTACCACATTTTTTGGAAACATGAAAATGTTTTTATAATATTTAGTATTTCTTAAACCCTCTATACAAGAAAGGATTAATAAAACTTTATTTTCATTTTTCTGGAAACATTCACCGGCTTTATATCCGGATTATACATATAACCTCGCCTGTAACCGCTTTGAAGCTCATCATAAAACACCGTACACTCAAATATTACTGATAATATTCAAGAAATACACCGGCCTGACTCCTTACCAATACCGGAATAGCCTCAGCATTTTTAAAATTACATAGCAATTAGTATCCGTAATCTTTTACCATCCGCGCCCGCAAATATCCACGGTCGGTTTCAATTTCTTCTGCATAAAATCCCATTCCGTAATAGAAGCGCATGAGAACATCATGTTTTGATGCTGTATGAAGGGTGATTTTTTTTACACCCATTTCTTTTAAATAAGTATCAACCATATCCATCAGAGCTTTTCCGATTCCTGTTTTCTGATTATTGCTGTTTACTGCAAATCTGCTTAGATACGCTTCATCACCGTTAATACTTATTCTTACGGTACCAACGACATTATTGTCCAAAACCGCAATAAAAACAGCCTTTGTTTTTATTTCCCCCTGAATATCTTCGACAGTCTCAGAAAGGGCATCCAGATTGCTTAGGCCGGTAATTCGGGCATACTCGGTAAATGCTCTTTGTATCACAGAAAAAACAGCAGGCGCGTCGTCTATATTGGCGCGCCTGATAATTAACGATTCAGACATCCGATCACCCCATAAGCTTAACAAGGACTGCTTTTTGAGCATGCAGTCTATTCTCGGCTTCTTCAAATACTACGGATTGAGGCCCGTCAATTACATCTTCAGTTACTTCGAATCCTCTGTAGGCAGGAAGGCAGTGCATAAAAATAGCGTCCTTCTTTGCCATTTGCATAAGCTGCTTATTGACCTGATAAGGCATAAATATCTTAATTCTTTTTTCCTTTTCCGATTCCATCCCCATGCTGACCCATGTATCGGTATAAACTACATCCGCATTATTTACAGCCTCTTGAGGATCATAACAAATTAAAACCTCGGCGCCGGATTCTTCCGCTGCTTCCTTCGCAAGCTTAACAGACGTTTCATCGCATTCATAACCTTCCGGTGTGGCTACCGATATATTCATGCCTACCTTTGCACACCCCAGCAAAAGTGAATTGGCCACATTGTTGCCGTCTCCGACATATGCCAGTTTCAGCCCCTTCAGAGTGCCTTTGTATTCTTTAACAGTCAGTATATCCGCAAGGATCTGGCAGGGGTGCTGGCTGTCAGTCAACCCGTTTATTATTGGAATACTGCCGCAGGCAGCCAATTCCTCCACATCGCTTTGCTTGTAAGTCCTTATCATAATACCATCCAGATACCGGGACAGAGTCTTAGCGGTATCGGAAACAGTTTCTCCTCTGCCAAGCTGAATATCGTTTGCGCTTAAAAACATGGAATACCCGCCCAATTGATACATTGCAACTTCAAAAGACACTCTCGTTCTGGTTGATGACTTGCTGAAAATTAATCCCAGAGATTTGCCGTTTAAAAGGTGGTTATGTCTTATTCCGTTTTTATTCTCATATTTAAGTTTTTCAGCCAGTTTTATTGTTTCGTTTATCTCTTCACAGGTCCATTGGCTTAAACATACTAAGTGCTTCATCTTGATTACCATCGCTTTCAATAATATGTGCATTATTATACAAAATTATGTATAATAATTCAACCCTATTTTTCATACAACTTTTCTTCGATTACACCGGCTAATATATTACACCTTATCTTTTTCAAAGCTTATTGCAATAACATCACCTTATTCATTTTCAGTATAAAATAGAATTCGAATCGAATTCAATTGGTTTTAAGCATGTCTGTATAAGTATTAAATCAGGTCTTTTTCTTCTTTTCTTCCGGGCTAGATAATGTAGTAAATGCCCACGCATTCCGCTCCACCTCCCACCTGTAATATCACTCATAATTAGGTGAAGCCAAAAATGCAGACGTTTGAAAAAAATATCTGGTACTAATATGTATTATCAGTCTTGTTAATCACTGAAATAGTATTTCTGCCTTAATCCTAAACCACCTTTTGTATTATGTGTTCTTATATATAGAGAAATATTCGCAGGTTGATTATTTCGTTTATTAAACAAAAACAAATTCCATTCCTTATTTTTTAGTTGTTTACTAAAATTAATATTACGATTATACTTTTTTAAATAGTCTATAAGTGCATCATCATTTGGCATTTCTGTTAAGTTGTCAAATCTCTCCTCCAAATCAATTGCATATTCTTCGTACATTTTTATTCCATTACAAGGAATTTCCCTATCAGATAAAAGCAAATCATCAACATAGATATCAACTGCATAATAGCCCAACTCATTTAATCCCTTAAGAAATTCTACTTCATTCTGCAGATTTCTTGTTTCATTCATCAAATCATAAAACTCTTTATATTCATCATCTCCAATTGGCTGTACAATTGCTGTTATAAGTATAAAATCTGCAGTTATTTCGCTGACAATAGGAATGTACGGCTGCCTTTTCATATATTGAACTGCGTTAGGTGTTTCTTTTTCCCAATCAGTATAGCCATTTTCAGCCACTGCCTCTTTTCGAAAAAAATATACTCCCCCAATATTTCTGTATTTAGCTGCCATAATCAAGTTTTTAGGTGTATATTCTCTATCCAATTCATGCATCCAATATATATATTGTTCAACTAATGGGTCGGTTATGTCATTTCTATCTTCTATCATTTTATCTATTTCCTCCAAAGTATAGGTTCTTAAATCCTTTGTATCACTGTTTAGTTCAGAATCTTCTGTCGGAGTTGCCAAAACATAAGGTGTTTTCGATACTACTGGTTCAGGCGTTGAAGATAAAGAAGGCTGTGATGTAGATGTATTGATGTCTGAATCGGGTTTTTCCGTTGTTTCAGTTGCTGCCGGATTCATTTTTTTGTTATCTATATTTTGGCTTCTACCATTACAACCACATAGAAAAACTACTAATAGCATAAAAATCATTATTTTTTTTACATAATTACTCATTTACTACATCTCCCTAATAAAAAGAATTGATCATTCTAATATGAATAAAGTACCATCGTCCTGTATTAATCTCCTTGCCGATATTATCATATCTTTAGGATACGCATCCTTAGATTTCCACTTTGGTAGATCATTAATTTGTCTATTTGCCAAATCCGATTCCATTCCCTTAAATGCAGCAGAAGTATTAATTGAACATCCACTACGACCAACGTCAATATATTTCCCATCACCAATATATACAGCAACATGCTCAGTTATATTATCTTTAATGCCCTGTTGATAATCAAAAAACAATAGATCTCCTGGTTTTAAAGCATCATAGTTAATTGTTCCATCACTATTCTTCAAGTTTTGTACTTCCATACCCATTTGACTTTGTCTATAATCACCGCCCGCAATTGGATTTTTTACCTTCTCATACCATTTTTCTAGATTTCCTTCTTCTTCGCCATATACTGTAAAATACAAAGATGCAGTAAATGAAGAACAATCCAATTGCAAGCCAGACACTATAGATCCATCCGAATTAGTGAGTTTCATAGAACCTTTATACTTATACTCAACTTTACCTACACACTTATTTGCCAAATCAACTATTTGTTGTCTTCGCTCATCAGCAGTATAATTTACTCCCTGTGGAGCAGTCTTCTCATCAATTTTACTTTTCGGCTTTGTAGTAGCAGGTATATTTGCTTGAGATAACGCTTTCTCAATATTTTTTTCACTTGCATAATTGGTATGACCTGTTAAAGCAATACCTTCAATATCAAGAGGGTATTTTTTTCCGTTTATTGTCACACAAACCTTGCCATTCTCGTATGTAATCTGCTCATTTTTGAATCCTTTATTGTATAAATATTCTCTCACGCTTACATAGCCAAGGGATTTCAAGTATTCTCCCGTTGTTTGGGCATCTTTATATTTCTCCTTATCCGATGTTATCTTGGCATCCCTTTCATTTACATATTTCTGCAGATTCAAATAGTTTCTCTCTTTTATTGCATCCGCAATAAGGGTTGCATAATCCTTGTCAGGGTCAAAGCCTTGTCCCAGCATACCTTCAATTCCCGATTTTATTATCCGGTAAATCCCTTTTAAGGCTCTCATTAAAGGCATATTTAATACAAAGGACATCGTTTTTTGCATTATCATTTTTTCTTCCAAATTTCTTGCTTCTCTAATTGCATCAAACAATGGTTTAACATTTTTATTATAGACATCCTTTTTCCAATAATCAGCGCAATCCTCCCATGACATCCCAACAGTTTTCATATTACCATTATCTCCTTTTTATTCCAGGTTGAATACTACCGCAGATGTACGCGCATCCCGTTCTGCCTCTTGATTGTAATAGCCGACATTATTATGTAAAGAAAAAAGATAAGTGCTTGAAGTCAACTTAGATGTTCCTTTGATTGAAGATATGATATCTGGTTCGGAACTTTCAGCACTATGCATTATGAGATTACCAGTATCAATGCGAATACAATACCCTTTTCAGAGCAACATCTTACATAATATAACATCTAGTGCTAATATGTATTAACACAAGATGCTTATATTTATGGTATATTATACTATAAATATTGTCAATAATTAGAAGCTCTGAGTTCCCCATCCTTTGAAATACTTTCTAGGATTAACATTGTTTTATTCAGATATATTATCAGCCTGTAAATTCACATCAAATTTATAAAGCATTCAGATCACAGACTCGGTGTAATATATTATCAAGCATTTATGAAAAGAAAAAGGCATGTATTGTTTTTTCCAGGCAACTAACAAATACTCTCAGAATAAAACCAAATATATAAAATAGGTCAATTTACATGGATATTTAGATATCTTGGCTGAAATAAGCGATTGAGGGCGCTATTGACATTAATGTAT
>JBMNTI010000042.1:0-18997 GCA_050945655.1 Acetivibrionales bacterium
GAAGACTTAAGACGTGTAACCTCCTTTGCCAAAGACCATGAACAGGAATTCATCCGTATAGTTATGAATAACTCAGAAAAGGAACTTGCCAAAGAACTCCGCCAAAGTCAAAAGGAGTATGAACAAGCACAGGCTCGTATTGCTGACATAGATAAAATCATTCGAAAGCTATATGAGGACAATGTGATGGGCAAAATTCCCGAAGAGCGTTTTTACAAGATGTCGGCTGAATATGAAGCCGAGCAGAAGGCTCTGGAAGAAAGGATAACCAAATTAAAACATACCATTGATACAGCAAATGAACAGTCCCTCAATACCGACCGCTTTTTGGCACTGGTTAAAAAGTACACAGAAATTACAGAATTGGATGCAGAGATTATTAGAGAGTTCATTGACAAAATTATAGTATTCAAGGCTGAAAAGGTAGATGGCCGCAGAACTCAGCGGATTCAGATTTTTTATAACTGCATTGGTGCTATCGACTTACCAAAATAAACGAAAAAACGGCATAGCCTAATATCTACGACTATGCCGAATTTTTCAGGAATTATAAATCCCTATCTGACCGCTCTTAAGGTAAGCGCTTTTTATGAAAACGTAGTTAAAGGTAACTCTGATTTCAATGATCTTTCCATGGATAAAATCTTCATTTATTCAGGTAAATACGAAGGCTATGAATATACAATTTCCTGTTACCCTGAAGACTCAAATAAAGATTATAGTATGTTTACATTAATGCTTAAAAAGCTGCCCACGATTGATGCCCTTTTAGAACAACTAAATGAAGGAGAGCTCCCGGATAATTATCCCTCAAATTATTTCCCGATAATCGACGGTGCGGCTATTGCCAACGCTTCGGAATCCGAGAGTGGCGGACAAGTATCCTATTCTCTTGACATATATACAGATAAAAGCTTTAAAGAAATAATATCTTTTTATGAGAATGCTATAGGAGAAATAGAAAACAAATCAAAATCCAGCTCGACAGATGACTTTGAACTCAGCGGGGATGCGCATGGGTACCAATTTGATATTAGCGGACGCACAACCCAACGGAACGGTATAGATTTGAAAGAATACTGGATCTATCTATACCCGCTATCCGACTAAACTTTTTCCTATTATATACATAGGGATCGGTTTTAAATCCGATCCCTTTTTTATCCTGTTTTCTCCTGTGGGCTTTGTATTTTTTTGAATAATCATACTTTTGCCGCGACATAGCAAAAATACTCTATACTGAATTCTTATCCAGAAATTCCTCTATTGCTGCTATAACATCATAATCACCGAATCCACCCGCTTTGGTAATGACATCTATGTTTTTGTATCTTTCGTCATTGAAACGGGCAAAAACAATTCCCGGGAGTACATCGGTCACCGGCTTTATTGAATTACAGCCAAGCTCTTTGGCAATTCCGAGTAAAGTATCTCCACCAAATACAATGAGAGACTGTATATACTCTGCCATCAACAGAGATCCTGCTATTCTGCCAATATTGTTAGCAATAACGGTGGGAACGTCCTCATGCTTTATGTGTTTTTTTATTGCCTCTGCATAAGTCTGACGTACGGTTTTAGGGGTTCCTTTAGTCCAAATAACCGCTTTACCATGCGACTTCAAAGCTGAAATTAATTTTGTATTATCTATGTCGTCTTCATCAGAAGCAATCATTTGATCGATTGTCAATGCCTGGTCGCTGTATCCGCAATAATTTATTGCTTGAGAAACCTGGCTTAACGCCATAGGATTAACGCTTCCGGATACAATAAGCCGGTTGCCCCTGCGAGTTTCTATATTATAAGATTGTAGTTGAAAACCAAGGAGATCCGGTAATAATTCGGCAAAGCCGGCACATCCTGCAAGAAGTTTAAGCTTATTAGCATCTTTTAAAATTCTGCCCAATCTAAACAGTTCTTCATCATTGCGTCCATCTACAACAATTATAGCCTTATCCTTCCGAGCAGTTTCTTTAAGCCTGTTATATTGATCATAGTAAACACAATCAACGGGCAATGCTGTTTGTTCATGTATTATCTCTTTGACTTCATCATGATTCACAGGGTTTGAGGGATCCTTTGCAAAAACAGTGCACGAAAGTGGTGTATCTCCAAGGTAATGCCTGCCTTTAATGGTATAACGCTTTGCTTTTGGATAGGCAGGCATAAATATCAGCTCATTCTCACTTGAAGCCTCTACCAGCGCGGCAAGCTCGCTTCCAATGTTACCTCTCAGCATCGAATCCGTCTTTTTAAAAATATAATTAAATCCTGCATCTCGGGCTGCCCTGACTAATTCTAATACTCGTTTGTATGCAAGTTCAGGTGAAATATGTCTGCTATCAGTATCAATCACAAGAACATCACAATGAGTATCCAGATTTACTGTCTCATCATGCATTATTTCGACCACTGTATTAATTCCGTGCTTTGAGAATTGTACGCCCGTATCTAAACTACCCGTTAAATCGTCTGCTATTATTAGAAGTTTAGACATATTCACCTCTTTGTAAAAATCATTTTTTTAGGGGATAAGAATCATCTTCCCGGGGACACCCGCTTTAATATCAGCGAATGCCTTTTCATATTCGCTGAGAGGATAGGTGCCGCTAATAGCCGGTTCTATATTAAACTTATCTGATTTCAATAGCTCCATGCATTGATCCCAGGTTTTATACATAAGTCGTCCTGTAACACCAATAACAGTTGCCTCTTTATAAATAATATCTTCAGTCAGATCAATCTCAAATTTACCAGTGGGTAAACCGACTAATACATATCTTCCGCCTTTACGGAGCATATCAAATCCGGATTTAATAGCTTTTAAATTTCCGGTGTAGTCAATCACTACATCAGCGCCATGGCCCGTCGCTTTATGCACCTCGGCTATAGCATCGGATTTTAATGAATTTATAGTCACAGATGCACCCATTGTAGTTGCTACGTTTAATTTTTCATCTACAACATCCAATGCGATAATTTTCTTTGCGCCCCATGCTTTTGTAGCGCCCACCGCGAGCAATCCAATCGGACCACAACCATTGATAACTACGACTTTGCCAGCTACTTCCGCCTTGTCAACACCATGAACTGCTACTCCCATTGGCTCAAGTACAGCTCCCAGCTTATAATCAAGGTCTCCAATTTTATATGCGCAATCAACAGGGAATGATATATATTCTGCAAAGGAACCCGGAACATGAACACCAATAATTTTCATATTCTCACAAATATGGCGGTTATCGGTTTCGCATTGATAACAATTGTTGCAGGGAATATGGGTTTCACCTGCTACGCGATCCCCTACTTTTACTTCTGTAACCTTGCTGCCGATCTCAACAACTTCGCCGGCAAACTCGTGACCAAATACCATTGGTACAGGTACACGCTTCTGTGCGTAGTCATTCCATGCCATAATATGAAGATCTGTCCCACATATCGCAGTTGCTTTCACATTTACAAGTATATCTCTCTCACCGACTTCGGGGATCGGCAAATCTTCTTTAATAATGGCATTTGGGGCTGCCTCTGCTTTATAAACACCATACATCGTTTTTTTCATTTCTCTGCCTCCTCAAATGTTAAATTTATTTTTAGCCATCTTTATAGCTACATTCATAGCATCAACAAGGCTTTCTTCGTTTGCTCTGCCCTCTCCGGCTTTTCCGAAAGCCGTTCCATGGTCAACTGAGGAACGAATGATCGGCAGACCAATCGTACAATTTACTCCGCTCATAGAAGTATACTTGTTTGTTTTCAAATCAAGTTTAAATCCTGACAATTTTAGCGGAATATGTCCCTGATCATGATACATCGCTAAAACAATATCATATTGACCGGCTTGCGCTTTTACAAATACAGTATCTGGAGGAACTGGCCCATCTACATTTATTCCTTCCAGCTTTGCTTGCTCAATGGCGGGTATGATCCCATCGGCTTCTTCATTACCGAAAAGCCCATTTTCAGAACTGTGCGCATTGAGTCCTGCGACACCAATTTTTCCATTATTAATTCCAAGGAGCCTTAGCGCTTCATCCGCGAGTTTAATTACAGCATATACTCGTTGTTTCGTAACGAGATCACAGGCACGCCGCATTGATACGTGAGTTGTAACATGTATGACCTTTAATGTTTCGCTCATAAGAAGCATTGCATAGTCTTTGGTTTTTGTGAGATCCGCCAGTATCTCTGTGTGCCCTGAATAGTGATATCCGGCCAGATTAATAGACTCTTTGTTTATAGGTCCTGTTACAATTGCATGAGTTTTACCTTCCATCGCAAGCTTGGTTGCTTTCTCAACACATTTATAAGCCACATCACCGCACAAAGCACTGACTTTTTTATATTCCCAGCCTTGAGGTTCCAGACAATGCAAATCAATCAGATTGATTACTCCATGCTCGTTTTTTCCCTCTGCAGGGTCATTGATTATATTAAGTGTGCACTCTGAGTTAGTATATCTGATAGCATCCTTCATTGCCTCGTAGTCCCCAACAACAATAGGAAGACAAATACCGCTCCAATTATGTTGAACCAATGCTTTTACCGCGATCTCCGCACCTATTCCGGCCGGGTCGCCCATGCTAATACCAAGAATTGGAATCATGTTTTTTCTCCTCTCACAGTAACATTCAACTGTCTAAATTTTCATATCTTGCAAATACATCTGTTTATGCTCTGTTGCGCTTGCGAGCACGTACCGCGTCAATCGCGACAGCAATAAGAACTACCGAACCTGTAACGACCTTTTCCCAGTATTGAGAAATATTCAAAGTAATTATCGCATTGCTCAGCAACATAATAAGCATAGCACCTGAAACGGTACCCAGTACATTCCCTTGTCCTCCTGTCATCGAGGTCCCACCAACAACCGCAGCTGTAATAGAATTCATACGCCATGACTCACCGATACTAGGTTGTCCGGAACTATAGCGACAAGCTGTCATAATTCCGCCGCATGCCGCCAGTAAAGCCGAGAGGGCAAATATAATCACTGTCTTTTTATCAACATTGATACCTACCAGTCTGGCTGCTGAAGGATTTCCGCCTATGGCATATATTTCACGTCCAAAAGGAGTGTTTTTCATTATGTATGCCATTATTATCGCAACAACTATGAAAATGATTGTTGGCACAGGAATAGGTCCCACCATACCTTTACCAAGAGTAAGCACTGGGCCTTCGATACCCGTAACTGTTTCACCTTTTGTCAAAACAAGTACCACACCGGTGCAGATCTCACTTACAGCAAGCGTCACAATAAACGGAGAAAGTTTTAGCTTTTTTACTATAAAACCGCTTGCGGCACCTATTATTGCACAGACAGCAAGAACAAGAACAATTGAAATTATAGGGTCAAGCTTTAGGGTAGCGACAAAAATGGCAAACAGTATTCCACTTAAGCATGCTATTGACCCCACCGAAAGGTCTGTTCCTATGGTTATCAGCATGAGTGTTTGACCAAGAGCTGCCATACCAAAGAAAGACATCTGCTTAACAATAATCCCTATATTATATGCCGTAAGAAAATTCGGTGAGACTATAGATAGCATAATACCTATCGCAATAATAACACCAACGATAAACACAGGTGTCGCTAGATTTTTATTGTTCAACGAACCAATTTTTACATTTTTCATTGTTTAAAACTCCTGTCCCCAATCTAGTCTTTACTCAATGCTATATTCAGAATTTCCTCAGGATTAACGTCATCGGTCTGACAAATACCTTTAAACTGACCTTCATGCATAATTAAAATTCGATTGGTAATAGCGATAAGCTCCTCCATTTCTGAAGAAACGACAATCACAGTCATGCCGTTATCGGCCATTTCCCTTATAAGCTGATGGATTTCTTCCTTAGCAAGAACGTCAATACCACGTGTAGGCTCATCAAGTATCAGAATATCGCATCCTACCGCCATCCATCGCGCAAGAATAGTTTTTTGCTGATTTCCGCCGCTAAGCTGGTTGATCTGCTGCTCCATGCTGGACGCTTTTATACTGATTTTCTTTATGTAATCAACTACGACATCTTTTTCTTTTGTCCTGTTGATCCGGGGGAATTTATATATCTTATCGAGACTTGCTATTGTAATGTTTTCGCGAACAGAAAGCAGTGGTATTATTCCATGGGCACGTCTTTCTTCAGGCAGATAACCCATACCCAAATCGATCGCTTTTCTCGGAGAGTAATCTGTTATCTTTTTGCCGCGTATATAAACATCACCTGCATCTGGTTTCCTTTCTCCGAAGACAGTACTGACAAGTTCTGTTCTCCCGGCCCCGACAAGTCCTGCTATACCAAATATCTCTCCTTTTTTCACTTCAAAACTTATATTATTAAATTCTCTCTCACGGGTAAGTCCCTCTACCTTAACTACAACTTCAGAATTCTCATCAATATTACGCTTCAGTTTCTGATATTGTACATCTTTTCCTACCATACCTTTAATAAACCGCTGTATACTGAAGTTCTCACGTTCAAGAACTTCGACTTTTTTACCATCCCTCATAACAGTTACTCTATCAGAGATACGTATAACCTCATCCAAATGATGAGATACAAAAATAATGGATTTACCTTGATCTCTAAAATTTTCTAACATGGAAAGGAGACGCTCAGTTTCCTTAAGTGTAAGGCATGCAGTGGGTTCATCAAAAATAATGATATCCGAACCAAATGCTAATGCACGCGCGATCTGAACAAGCTGCTGATTTGCAACACTCATACCCCCGACTTTTTCCTTAACATCTAATGATATCCCCAGACTACTCATGGACTCATTTGCATCAGAGTACAATCCGTTCCAGTTTATTTTCTTCAGGGTACCTTTATTTACTTTACCGGTACCTAAGAAAATATTTTCACCAACGCTCATTTCCGGTATAAGATTCAACTCTTGCGGAACTATTGAAATACCATTTTTCATCGAATCCATAGGAGAATTAAAGACCGTTTTCTGGTCCCTTACTATTATTTCTCCGCCTTCGTCAGGCCTAAAGAGCCCAATAATAACATTAATTAACGTACTCTTCCCCGCACCATTTTCACCTATCAGCGAATGAATTTCGCCTTTTTTAAGGGAAAAATCAACTTTATCTAAAGCCTTGACGCTTGGAAAAGTTTTACTTATATTTTTCAATTCCAGAACGCAATCATTCATATGGTACTTCCTCTCAATAACCATTTTTTTAACGTGGGATTTGCCGATATTATTCAGCAAATCTCACAATAGAGTTGTTACTTATTCCAATACTCCATATGTTGATATTTCGTTCTGTAGTCTACACTGAATGTATCAAGATTCTCTTTCGTGACAGGCTGGTATTCAAGATAAATATCCTGGAAAGGAGTTTTGTTAGTCAAATAAGCATTTAGCATCATAACAGAATAATAACCCATCATGGTTGGAGGACAATCCTGTACCCCATACAAATATCCCGGAGGTATCATGGTTTCTTTCTTCTCCTGAGTTAGTGTTTTATCAACAATTGTAATATCGCCTATTTTATATTTACCTGCAGCAACTGCGGCTTCATATGCCTTCGCAGCACCGAGTCCGTTACTTGATGTAACACCAATAATACCTTTAACATTCGGATATTGGGAAAGGATATTTTCTGTAATTTGTGTCGCAGCTTCAAGCTGGTCGTTGTCAGCCTGCATAGTAACGATTTTGATGTCGGGATAATTTTCTTTAACATGATCCTCAACACCCTTTACAATTATCTTATGATTTTCTGCTGATGGTGAACCAGTGAGCACAGCTATTTCAGCTTTATCTGTTCCCATACCTTCGACTGTCATGTCAACAAGATTTGCACCGCATAAGCGCATATTCTTTTCGCCTGCTCCAACTGCTGCCATACGTGGTGAACCTGCAAAATCCGTATCAAATGCGATAACAACGATTCCCTGCTCAATAGCCTTCTCCATCAGTTCTTTACACATACTGCCTTCAATTACAGCTATAGCAATTGCATCCGGTTTCATTGCAATAGCTTGTTCGAGTAAATCTGCCTGCTTAGCACTGTCCGCAGTAGGGGCCGCGCTCCATGTCAAATTCACCTTGATTCCTTTTTGTCCCAATTCTGCGATAGCAGTGTCTACACCTTCATGAATCAGGTTGTAAAATTCATGTACTGATTTTGGAATATAGACAAAATTATATTCCTTTTTGCCTGAACTATTATCTGGTGTTGATGATGATGACGGTGCTGATGAGTTGCTGGGTTGACCGGATTGGGCTGGCGACTTTGAAGACGAACATCCTGCGAACATCGTAAACATCAAAGCCAATACCAGACAGTAAATAAGTAGAGATTTCCTTTTCATTTAATAGTTCCCCCTTTTTTTGAATAACTTAATTTATTTTACCGGCATTTCCGGTAATTGGTATTAAGGGTAATCTGCACTCACTTCTTAAAATAATGCTATTTCCGTGTACCCCTCCTATTATACGATCAATCTGAGTATTGTACTATATCCTAAGAAGGAGTGCATGATCACATTTAAAAGTACTTAGATGTATTGCTACGAACGGACTTGAACCCCATTGATGTCCTCGTACAGGGTAATAATACCGCCATTGTCAAGTTTTCCCTTTTCTTGAACCTGTGCCTGTTTAAATATCTCGAATACCATTGAGGTCACATATAGAGGCACATTTAAAGATTCAGCCATATCTACGGCAAGGCTAATATCTTTTTTGTGTAAGTCTATTGTAAATCCCGGTTTAAAATTGCCTTTCAGAATCTCAGGCATTCTGTTCTCAACAGCCCAGCAGCGACCTGATCCATTCTGGATTACCTTCATCATGATCTCGGGATCGACTCCTGCTTTTACACCGAGAGTGAATCCTTCGGACATACCTATTAAGTTGACTGCGGACATTAACTGATTGACAACTTTGACAACCTGACCGCTTCCTGTTTCCCCGCAATGGATAATATTCTTACCCACTACCTGGAACAGAGGCATGGCATCATCTAACAGCTCTTTTTTACCGCCTACCATAATTGTAAGTTTGCCTTCTGTAGCCCCTGCTTGGCCGCCGCTGACCGGAGCATCAATAAATTTTATTCCTGCGGCTTCCAGCTGTTCACCAAGTTTCTTTGTAACGACCGGTGAAATACTGCTCATGTCGATAATAAAAAGATCATCCAGTTTCTTTGCGCTTAACAGCCCATTTTCACCATTAATTACTGATTCGACATGAGGACTGTTTGGGAGCATGAGAATAACGGTATTTGTGTAGTCTAGTATTTCACAGGGTTTTGAAACAGTAACCACTTTACTTGGGTCGGGAAGCAGCTCCGCTCTTTTTAGATCGATATCGTTGACTACCAATTCATATCCTGCTTTTTGCAGATTTGCCGCCATTCCAATACCCATAACACCCAAACCTATAAAGCCGACTTTATTGTAAGTACGCATTGTAAAATCCTCCTTAAGGTTTTTTAGGATAGAATTGTGTGAGATCAGTTTCTTCATCATATTGACGAAGCATTTCAACGCCTTCTACTTCAATAATGACTAAATCTACTGTCGTCAAAGTAGGATTCTGGCCTTTTACTAAATGGCCGCCAAAAACCGTTCCGTTCTTGTTACACATAGTTCCATGGAAATGTATGTCACAGGCACCATCTTTTTTACATACGACGCCAACTCCTGACAAAAATTCCACAGGACCGTCAGATTTTACTACATCACCGTATCCTGCGCCTACTTTTGCTTTCTCGTTTGGTACTAAATACATATATCCGGCTGCTGAAAAACTACCGAAACAATTTACTAAAGCATAATCGATTCCGTTCTTCTTACATACTTCCTCAATACCTGTTAGTAAATCAGAATTTGGGAGTAACCTTGCGGCCACAACTTTCCCACATTTTCCACATACATCATGAAATCTCACTGAACTCATTTTAAAACCTCCTCATTGTTTAATGTTTTTGTATATTCAGTATAGCTTAATATTTGAACACCTTTCAAGATTGTTAATTTAAATTAGTGTTCAATATTTATACAATTTTTATAATTTTCTTTGTTTTTTATCAGTTTATTAGTTAATATTTTAACATTTTACCTATTGATTAAAATCTGATGTTAACTTATAATATAGTTATAACAAATATGTATAAATTTTAAGCATATATAATATTAGGTGTTTCACCTTTCGGAGGTATTCTTGTGAAAAAGTTAAGGCTTCTTGTAATCGCTCCATATAAAGGCCTTGAAGGCCTGGTTAGAACTGCGATCAATGAAAGAGATAATTTAGAGGCGGATGTTTTTACAGCCTCACTTGATGATAGCATTAAGCTGATCTCAGAAATTGATATTTTATCTTATGATGCCGTCATATCTCGTGGTACAACAGGTGAGATGTTGAAAAATAATGTAGATATCCCCTATATTGATTTGGAGACAACTGTATCAGATATAATAAGAGCAGTTCAACTGGCGCAAAACGGATTGACTAAATTTGCTTTTGTAGGTTATCCAAAGATGTGTACACAAGTAAATCTTTATTGTGAGTTTATGCAGATAGACGCTGAGATAAATCCGGTCTATACAGTCGAGGATGCCGAACAGACAATAAGGGAACTCCAGAAAAACGGTTGCAAGTTTATTATAGGAGACGGAATTGCAGTTGATATAGCAAAATCGTTGGGTATGAGTCATATACTCATTACCTCAGGTATCGAAAGCGTAAATCTTGCATTGGATAATGCCCAGGCTTATTACAAGCATACCGAGGGAAGGGCATGGACTAAATATATGCTATTAGATGAAGCAATGGGCATTTCTGAGCAATCAGTTATAATATTCGATGACGCGAATAATATCATATTCACAAAAAACTTAGGCAGAGATACACAAAAACTTACAATAAAGCTGAAAGCTCAAATACCCTTGATTCAAAAACAAGGAATGCGAAGCTTTATTGAAGCCGCTGAAAACCAGAAATACCATATAACTGGCAAAGCCTATGATATATCAGACCGAAGTTATGTTATTTTTATCTGCAAAAAATTGTTTGTCAAATCTGCGACAGGTAAAGAAATATATAAAGTCCAAACCTTCAGCGAATCAGAGCTTAATGAAAATCTATCGCTTTACAGTTCAAGCGAAGTTATGTCGGAAATATTCAATAAAGTTAAATCGTGCATAAATTATTCTCTTCCTATTCTAGTGATCGGAGAGCCGGGATGTGGAAAAGATACATTAGCCTATACGATTTTTGCGATGGGTAATTATAAAAACGGTATGTTAATTACTATCGATTGTTCCACTATTACCACGCAGGATTGGAAATTTCTGATCAGTGATGAGGATTCTCCTTTATATGATAATAATAACTGTATATACTTTAAGGAAGTGCCGTCATTGTCTGTATCAGCACAGAATGACTTATATAGCTTAATCAATAATACCTCTCTGTTTACACGCAATCAGGTTATCTTTTCAATGCGCAAGCAAAATGGCCACTTGGATGAAAAAAAGATCATTTATCCGCTATATAATCTGATTAACGGAATTTCCTTCAATATCCCTGCGTTAAGAGAAAGAATCAATGAGTTGCCCAGTATTGCGGCCTGCTATATTAATGTGATGAATCAGCGATATCCTACACAGGTTATTGGTTTCGACGAGGATGCTATAAATCTTTTAAAAAGCTTTGACTGGCCGAACAATATCGATCAGCTAAGGCAAGCAATTAAGGAATTAGTTATACTGGCAGATAAATCATACATCACATCAAATGATATTAAATTCGTTCTTAATAAGAATCAGAGCGAAGCAGCTCCGGATAGCCCGGATAGCATAAGTAGCATCGACTTTAGTAAAACATTGTACGAAATTGAAAGGGATATAATAAAAATATCATTACAGAGAAATAATATGAATCAATCTATCACCGCCAAGCAGTTAGGCATCAGCCGGGGGACTCTGTGGCGAAAGCTTAAGGAATAGGATTTAATTTGAAGCCTTGCTGTTTTTTGTTATTGAAAGCAGCCATTTAATATTATTTAGACGGCGGTTATTCTGTGACAAGCAACGGCGCTTTTTTGTTGTTGAAAGTAGCTATTTATTATTATAGAATTAAAAATATTAATTCAAATATAATTACGTTAATATTATAATAGCAATTATAACAGACGATAGAAAGGGGAATAAAAGTGTTTAAAATTGTAAGAAAAGAAATCTTAAATTTTCAGGTAAAACTCCTTGAGATAGAAGCACCTTACGTTGCGCGTAAAGCCGAACCCGGTCAGTTTATTATTCTCCGTGTTGATGAAGATGGTGAGCGTATCCCATTTACTATAGCTGATTTTGACAGGGAAAACGGTACTGTCACAATAATATTCCAGGAGGTTGGAGCTACAACGATCAGACTAGGGAAAATGAATGAAGGAGATTATTTAGCCGACTTCGTAGGCCCATTGGGTGTAGCTTCTCATTTTGAAGGCGTTAAAAAGGCAGCTGTTATAGGCGGAGGCTTAGGAACGGCTATTGCTTACCCTCAAGCCAAAAAGTTGCATAGTATGGGTGTTTCGGTGGACGTTATAACCGGCTTCAGGAATAAAGATATTATTATTCTTGAGAAGGAGATGGCTGCCGTATCGGATAGATTGTTTATTACCACCGATGACGGTTCAAACGGGACAAGGGGTTTTGTATCGGATATACTGAAAAAGCTGCTTGATGAAGGAAATAAATATGATGTGGTTATAGCCATCGGACCTCCCATTATGATGAAAGTCGTATGTGATGTCACCAAACCCTATGGAGTAAAAACCATCGTAAGCCTTAATCCAATTATGATAGACGGAACAGGAATGTGTGGCGGCTGTCGTGTGACGGTTGGCGGGGAAACTAAGTTTGCTTGTGTTGATGGGCCGGATTTTGACGGTCATCAGGTAGATTTTAATGAGCTTATGCGGCGTCTTTCGATGTATAAGGATCGCGAAAAAGTATCCATCGAGAGACATCACTGCAGACTGGAGGGTCAAACAAATGCCTAATATGTCATTAAAAAAAGTACCGATTCCCGAACAGGACCCAAAGGTTCGTAGCAGGAATTTTAAAGAGGTCACTCTGGGTTATACAAAAGAAATGGCCATAGAAGAAGCACAGCGCTGCTTAAACTGTAAGCATAAGCCATGTGTCAGCGGTTGTCCCGTAAATGTACAAATCCCGGAATTTATTTCTCTTATTACAGAGGGTAAATTTGAGGAAGCATATGATAAGATTCTTGAAACCAATAGTCTTCCGGCTGTTTGCGGACGTGTCTGTCCGCAGGAAACCCAGTGCGAGCAAAAGTGTGTACGCGGGATTAAGGGAGAGTCGGTCGCAATCGGTCGTCTTGAGCGTTTTGCTGCCGATTGGGCTATTCAAAACATCCAGAAAACCTATGAAAAAGTTCCTGGCAATGGTGGAAAGGTAGCCATTATAGGGTCGGGTCCCGCCGGTTTAGCTTGCGCGGGAGATTTGGTCAAGCTGGGCTATGAGATAACAATTTTCGAGGCCTTCCACCTTTCCGGAGGTGTTCTGGTATACGGTATACCCGAGTTCAGGCTTCCCAAGAGTCTCGTACAGAAAGAAATCGACGGCTTATTGAGACAAGGTGTTAAGATACGTACAAATATGGTTATAGGAAAGGTCCTTACTGTCGACGAGCTGTTTGAAGAAGGCTATGACGCTGTATTTATCGGCTCGGGCGCCGGGCTTCCGACCTTTATGAAGATCCCCGGCGAGAACTTAAACGGGGTATATTCGGCTAATGAATTCCTCACACGAATTAATCTTATGAAGGCTTACAAGGAAGACGCCGAGACCCCGATAATGCGCGGAAACGCCGTAGCGGTTGTGGGAGGCGGAAACGTGGCTATGGATGCCGCAAGATGTGCCAGACGTTTAGGCGCTGAGAATGTTTATATAATTTATAGACGTTCCGAAGCCGAGATGCCGGCCCGTCTTGAGGAAGTTCATCATGCCAAGGAAGAAGGTATTGTATTTAAGGTTCTTACAAATCCTACCCAAATTCTCGGTGACGATAAGGGATGGGTCAAGGGAATCGAGTGTATCGAAATGGAATTAGGCGAGCCTGACGCTTCAGGACGCCGCCGCCCGATTGCTAAAGAAGGTAGTGAGCATATAATTGATGTGGATACGGTAATTATGTCAATCGGCACTTCTCCGAATCCTTTGATTCGCAGTACTACCCCGGATTTATCCACGAATAAATGGGGATGTATCGTTGCTGATGAACAGACAGGCCGAACAAGCAAAGACGGTGTATTCGCAGGTGGAGATGCAGTAACCGGCGCCGCCACTGTAATTCTGGCCATGGGTGCCGGCAAAAAGGCAGCAAAAGCCATAGATGAGTATGTTAAAAGCAAGAAATAACATTTGACTTTTGTATTGACAACGACTAATAATGCGAAAATAAAAAGTATTAGCCTGCGCTTATAGGGCAGGCTTTTTATTGTATATTATTTTAGGTAAAATTTATATGCAATTCCTGCAATAAGTTCTTGCATTTTCTTGACCCCTTTGTTATAATTTAGACAGTTCTGTTTCGCACCCTTGTTAATAGTGGCTAATCATCTAGTATTGATGGTTACGCCGATAAATTTTTTACTTCTACGGGGTGTCAAATGGAGAAAAAATATTTTATTTATCTAATTTATCTAAATTTTATGCAAGTTTTAATTATTATTATTGCAATTTGCCGGTTATTTAGATAGAAAGGGTTTAGGCTCTGTAAACTAAATATGAAATTATTAGCCGGTGTTTATGAACAAGTAGTAAAGCGTAATCCAGGTGAGCCTGAATTTCATCAGGCTGTTAAAGAGGTGCTTGAATCCCTGGAGCCAGTTGCCGAAAGACATCCCGAATATGTCAAGGCTGGCATTTTTGATCGTATCGTAGAGCCCGAAAGACAAATAATTTTCCGTGTGCCATGGGTCGATGACAATGGTACGGTACAGGTTAATCGCGGCTTTCGCATTCAGTTTAACAGTGCCCTGGGGCCATACAAAGGAGGACTTCGATTCCATCCTTCTGTTAATCTCGGTATAATAAAGTTCCTGGGCTTTGAGCAGATTTTGAAAAATTCTCTTACCACACTTCCAATGGGAGGCGGTAAGGGTGGTTCGGATTTTGACCCGAAAGGAAAATCCGATATGGAAGTCATGCGTTTTTGCCAGAGCTTCATGTCTGAGCTTTTCCGCCATATCGGACCTGATACCGATGTTCCCGCAGGTGATATAGGTGTTGGTGGCCGTGAAATAGGATATATGTTCGGTATGTATAAAAGACTTCGTAATGAATTTACAGGGGTATTAACAGGTAAAGGCATCCCCTACGGAGGAAGCCTTGCCCGCACACAAGCGACAGGTTACGGTCTCTGCTATTTTGTTAACGAAGCATTGAAGGCTAAGGGATTATCCTTTGAAGGCAGGACCGTTATTATTTCAGGGTCCGGTAATGTTGCGATTTATGCTGCCGAAAAAGCCCAGGAGCTCGGTGCCAGAGTTGTTTCCCTTAACGATTCCAATGGCTATGTCTATGATGAAAACGGAATTAATATAGATACGGTGAAGCTTATTAAGGAAGTTCAGAGAGGTCGTATATCAGAATATGTTAAACATCATCCCAATGCTACATACAAAGAGGGCAGCAGAGGTATTTGGACCATCCCATGTGATATTGCTCTGCCTTGCGCAACTCAGAACGAACTTAATGGAGAAGATGCAGAAATTCTTATCAAGAACGGTTGTATCGCTGTCGGCGAAGGTGCTAATATGCCTTCAACACCTGAAGCTGTAGAACTGTTTCTTAAGAAAAAGATTATATTTGCTCCCGCTAAGGCTGCAAATGCAGGCGGAGTTGCTACTTCCGGTCTGGAAATGTCCCAAAACAGCATCAGACTGTCATGGTCATTTGAAGAAGTTGATGAAAAACTAAAGGGTATTATGAAAAGCATCTACAAAAATTCCAGTGAAGCCGCGGCAGAATATGGAGATCCTGATAATCTGGTAATGGGCGCTAATATTGCAGGTTTCAAAAAGGTAGCCGCCGCTATGTATTCACAGGGTATAGTGTAATTTAATCCAGGGGGGACTACTAATTTATTTTATATGATGTCTACTAAAAAATTGTCTCGCAACAGCGACGGCAATTTTTTTGATATTCGCAGGCATCATATTAAGAATAATGCGTATTAATATTGTCATCCTGAGCGAAGTGAAGGATCTTTTGTGTCAACTTATAGATTCTTCGCTAGCGCTCAGAATAACATTTAACGCAATTAAGCGGCGTGGCTGCTGCGATTTAAAGCGGAGCATGGATTGCGGAGCGGGCGCGACTAGAAACAGGATGTTGGAATGGAGCGCTAAATCGCAGCAGGCCACAGCCGCTCCCTGTTTAATGCGTAAGATCCTTCACTCCACTTCGTTTCGTACAGGATGACAGACTTATGCCGCATTATTCTTAATATGCTTTACTGTATAATTAAGATTTCTTATGAAGATAAGCTGCCTTAATAATTGCCGTCAGGAAGTGACAAGCCTTTTCCATATCTGATATACGGATATGCTCCTTGGTGCTGTGAACATCAGCCATACCTACGCTTATATTTACAGCGGGTATACCGGCGCCGTTTATAATGTTTGTATCGCTTCCTCCGCCTGTGGCATGGAGCTTTAACGGTATATCCGAAATGGTTGATGCCTCTTTCAGAAGATAGATGATATCATCTGATTTGTCGATATTAAAGCCGGGGTACATCTTTTCCATCTCAATTTTTACTGTCCCGCCCAATTGTTCGGATGTTTTCTTAAAGTGATCCAATATTTCATCTGTATACCTGTTTATCTTTTCTTCGGAGATAGACCTTACTTCACCCTCTATATCACAGGTTTCACATACAATATTGCGAACCTGTCCGCCTTTTATTGTACCTATATTAGAGGTGCTCTCTTCATCTATTCTGCCAAAATGAGGCATATCGGCTATTGCCTTTGATGCCATCATAATAGCACTGAGTCCTTTTTCAGGCTCTAGCCCTGCATGGGCGGCCCGACCAGTGAAGGTAACCAAAAACTTATTATAAAACGGGGCTTTAACAGCCACGGTACCGATATCCCCTCCCTCATCAAGAATTATGGCATAATCAACCGGAAGCGTCGAGAGATCAAGATTTCTTGCCCCGACAAGTCCACTCTCTTCAGATACTGTAAATGCCGTATAAATATCCCCAAATGGGGCCTTATCCTCCATAAGAGATTTAATGGTCTCTAAGATCACCGCGATTCCTCCGGCATCATCGCCGCCCAGAACTGTTGTTCCATCGGTCTTTATTATATCTCCGTCGATTATAGGGTTTTTGGAAAGGCCCGGTATAACTGTGTCTATATGCGCCATTAAAAGCAATGCCGGCTTTTGTTTCTCGCCCTTTATATGACAAATCACATTCCCCGCATCGCCGCCTATTTTAGAGGCCGTATCATCCTCGTATGGTTCGAGGCCCATATCTTTCAGCTTTTTTAAAAGTGCATCAGCCATTTTCCTTTCTTGCTTGGAAAGGCTATCTATCTTTACCAAACTAACAAATTCATCTGTAAGTCTTTGCCTGTTTATCATTTTTCTTCTCCGTTTCTGAAATGACGATTGATATGTTGCCGCTTTTATAGCCCGGTAGAACCAAAGCCTCCGCCTCGATCGGTACCGATTTCCCTGACTGAATCAACCAGCTTTAAATTCATCCTTGGAACCTCTGCCAAAACAAGCTGGGCTATCCGCTCACCTTTTCTTATAATATATGTGCCTTTCTGATTTCCCTTGCTGTCGAGGCTGAGGTATTCATCAGTGTTTTCACCACTACTTACTATGGATGAATTATTCATTATTATACCCAGTTCATCCCTATAACCTGCATCGATTGTGCCGGGTGAATTAGCCAGACGAAGAGGTGTCTTCAAGCTTATTCCGCTCCTTGGGCGGACCTGAATTTCATATCCCTCCGGAATAGCGAATTTCAAGCCTGTCGGGATTATTACTGTCTGCCCCGGCTCTATTATTATTTCTTCTGCGGCGCACACATCCATACCCGCGTCGTTGGGATTGGCGTAAAAAGGCAACTTAACGCCATCTCTGATAATTTCAACATAAACATCAATCATAATAATCTCCCGCTAAATTAATCAAAATTATAATTATCTACTCCACTCCCCTAAACCAGTGACCTTTTGTAAATCCATTGTCCTTAATCTGGTTTATGGCTTCAATAACCCAAGGTTCAAATTTGTTTTTGCCGCTCATTTTGTCACTGTAATATTGTGCCAAAGCTTTGCGGATATTAGCATTTTCATTGGTAAAAACCAGCCTGAGAATGCTTATTCCCGTTTCCTGAATAGCGTCGATATCGTCCATGAAAATTGGATATGCATTAAAAATTTGGGTCCGACGCAATTTAGAATCCCGTATAAAGGGGAATGTCTCACTCTTTCTGTCCCTTAAAAACCCTCTATTCCCGCCACAATCACCGCATATCCCCGAACAGGGGATTTCAAGCGACGAGGGACAATGCTCCATGGTCATAAGCGGGATTCTTCCATATATTATTGCTTCCAGCTTCAATTTCGAGTTTGATATTGCTTTGATCTCTTTCATATTCAACTCGGTGGATAGAACAGCTGAGCCTGTATCCAGCTTTTCCACAATTTCTACTGAAGCGTCGTTAAATATATTTATATACGGCTCCGCACAAAGAGGAAAATCCGGGAAAGCTTCCTTACATGTCTTGTATACTCCCAGGCTACCATAGGAAATACCTTCTATAAAAGGTATAAGCCTTAAGAGCGGTCAGATAGGGATTTATAATTCCTGAAAAATTCGGCATAGTCGTTGATATTCGGCTATGCCGTTTTTTCGTTTATTTTGGTAAGTCGATAGCGCCAATGCAGTTATAGAAAATTTGAATCCG
>JBMNTI010000043.1:0-18743 GCA_050945655.1 Acetivibrionales bacterium
TCATACCGAGAATCTGCTTCTGAAAAATATCCCAGATTGTCTTTAATACTTGCATAAGTCAACCTACTTTCTAAAAACGGACAATCATATCAAATTTTTTTGATGTATTTTTCCTGTTAAAAGCCATCTATCAGATGGCCTGTATCATTTGCAGCATTTATTTTCTTCTATAATCGTGTTAGGCGTTGTAAGTTCTCTTAGAAGATCTATAGCAGAAGCACGGCCTTTCTCGCTGATTTTGTAATGTGTCCATTTACCTTCCTGTCGGCTTTCCACTACACCCGACTCAACCAGAATCTTCATGTGGTAGGAAAGACCCGACTGACCCAAGTCCAGTTGCTCCAGCAAAACACAGGCGCATTTCTCGCCGCCACGCAGCAGTTCAAGTATCTGCAGCCGCTTTTCATCGCAAAAAGCTTTAAATATCTTTGCGTGATCTTCGTAAATAATTGACAAGTTATCACCTCACATCAAAATTATTTGATATGTTATTATCTTATGCGCCAAATCATTTTTGGTCAATATATTTGTGAACATTTGCGAAAAATATTATTTACGGAAGCAGCAGAACGCGGACTCCACCGCATAACTCAGATATTGCATTGCTGATGAATCTGCTGGTGATCTTGATAGTGATATCTTTCCGTGGAATAAAAAACCTAATAATTAAAAAAATATTGTGAAAAATAGTAAAAGTAAAATCTTAATAGGGTGTTGATTTATGAATAACGGGCAGGAAATGTTTTATAACTTTATCATAGAACGTGCGAAGGACGATAAAAAGGAAGAAGCAAAGGCATTATTGAAGGAAAGTTTTGCGCGTCAAGACGCGGGAACATTTGATAAGGCGTATTTTCAGGAAATAATGCCTCAATATTTTGCTCTCGTAAAGCCTGAAGCAATCGAAGAATTAAAGCGAGCGATGGAACACTTTTCATCAAGGTTATAAATAAGGTGTTGCGGGCTCAAGCCTTGAGGATGAGATCCAAAGAATATCTTTCAAGCAAATCCCAATCCCCAATGCTTGCGAATCAACTCTTTTTTTACAAAGATGCAAAAGAAAAGGGATACTTCTTTTATTTGCAATATGCCGATAGTTGCAATATACTTAAAGAAAGAGGGCTGTGAGGTGAGTAATATGAATTATCTTACAGTGAAAGAAACAGCGGAAAAATGGGGATTGGGTACCCGAATCATTACCCTGTATTGCGAAGAAAATAGAATCGAGGGAGTAATCAAAAGAGGCAACCTGTGGTTGATACCCGAGCATGCCCAGCGGCCTGCTGATAAGAGACGCCGTCTTCAGCCGGTTCCCCGGCCATCGTTTTCGGAGGAACTTGATCGTCTTCTGTCAGCTAATGTCGGCGCCATGCCATACGACAACCCGGACGCGATCCTGGATACCGTAAATGAAGAAAGAATGCGGCAGCAATACGAGGCAGAAATTGCCTACCTTCGGGGAGATTTTTCGAAGACAATAACCTGCTTTCAGAAAACCCTGGGGGACGACGCGGCACGGCTTCGCGTCTGCCCGATAGCCATTGCGGCAGCCATCAGCCTGGGGGATTACACCGTATATACCGAGATCGAAGCTTTTCTAAAAAAAATGGCAGAAGTCCACAAGGGCAGCAGTGCAGCCGCTTTTGCGGAACTAGCCCTTGCCACGGCCGCTGTAAGCATATTTGCTCCGAATATGATCCCAAACTGGCTGAAGGAAGGAAATTTAGGCGCCCTTGCTCCGCAGGCAAAGCCAAACGCCCTCTATTTACGTTCCAAGTATTTTCATTGCCTGAATAAGTTTGATGCCATGCTGGCCATGGCCCAGACCGCTCTGACTCTGTCTGCACAGCCCCATGGTTTTACAACGACAGATGTTTACCTGAGAGTGACCTGCGCCGTTGCAGGCTATTATATGGGGCGCGACGAAGCCCGGCACTGGCTGCTGGAAGCCATGAGGCTATATCTGCCCCACGGCTTTGTCACACCCTTTGCGGAGCTTGTTACCGCATTTGGAGGTTTGATAGAACAGTTTTTGGAACAGGAGTTTCCGGAATACTATGAAGTGGTTCTTAAGCAATGGGAACGAACCTTTAAAAACTGGATCACATTTCATAACCAATTCACCAGGGATAATATCACGCTTATGCTGACACGGAGGGAATATCACCTGGCTGTGCTTGTTGCACAGCGCGTTCCTTACGCAAAAATTGCAAAGCAGCACTGCATTTCGGTCGGCAGGCTCAAGAACATCATGCTGGAGATTTACGAAAAGCTGTTTATATCCGGTCGGGATGAGCTTGCTAAATACATTTTTATATCTAAAAAAACGTGACTTTTTTAGGGTAAAAAGTCACTCCCCGAAAAATCGAATTACCCCTATGATAGTAATAAAGACTACCATAGGGGTTTTTTAAGCCTTTCTTATATATCCGCCCCGGAAAGGAGCGTTAATCATGCGCTCTGAGAAAAAGGAACTATATAAGGTATACCAGGTGGGAGTCCGGGAGTTCTCCGTTTACTTTGAGTACGATGATCAGCTTGGCGAAAGCTACCCAGTCTACCCCGACTTTGAGGAACACCCGGAGTATACCAGCGAAGGCCGACCCTTCGCCACGGCAGAACAAGATAGCTGCTCCCATTGCAAGCCCGGCGTTTCAGGGAAGCCTCTTCCCAGCGATTGCGGTGGTTGTGGCTGGTTTTACCGGGAGCAGACACCATATGACATCATCGGTATTTGTATGTGCGACGCGCGACGGAGTGAAATTGAATTGGGAGGGGAGAAAACAAAATGAAACATGATTTTGGGATATGCAGCAAAATCAGAAAGCGGGGGAAGAAAATGAAAAGAAAACGATTCTTAAGCGTATTGCTTATCGCAGCGCTAATATTCACGATGCTGCCAGCTATAACTTTCCCGGCGGCGGCAGCCGCGCCAACGACACGCGCGGAGTTCATTACGCAATACGGCACCGTTTTCGAGCAGAAACTGGGAACAAACAATCTGGGCGATAGTAGCGCGCATGCGCAGCCCCTGACCCTGGGCCCATACTACTGCCAGATGTCTTCCCCGTATGGCTTTGCAGCGTATTCGGATTTTTGTACGGTAGGAGCGGCAACGTTTGATTTCAATATTGCGTTTACGGGAGACGACCTGCCAAAAGCGGTATGTCTGGGCGTTATCGCAGCCAACTCCGCAGGCGGTTACCAGGGTTGGGAAACCGTGGCGATTTCGGTCAACGGCGGTGCCGACATATCATATGTAACAACCGGGAGTTTTGAGGACAACGCATTTATTTACATAAGCGATGAGCCTATCAGCAATATCACCATCAAAGGAAAGGAGGGATATTGGCAAGGCCTTAGTTATATCCTTCTCGCGGAGAATTGGTGGGCAACGGCGGCCGACACAAGCTGGTATAATGAATTGAACAGCGTCTTCACCATAAATAATGCCGAGCAACTGGCTGGACTGGCGCTGCTTGTAAACGAACAAGACAAGAGCTTTGCCGAACGTTTCATTACCCTGGGCGCCGATATTGACCTCTCCGGCGCCGCCTGGACGCCCATCGGGACCCAGGAAAAACCGTTCAAGGGCGCCTTTGACGGCGGCATGCACAAGGTTACCGGCCTCAGGATCGGGGCTGCAGGCACGCCGGTTACCACGATTAAGGACGCCGGGCTGTTCGGCGCTTGTAAAGAAGATTTCATCATTAGAAACATTGAGGTAGAATCTGAAATTTATACCGCGTTCCCAATGGATTCAGGCGCCAGCACGGTCGGCGGGATAGTAGGATTTGGTTATGAGGGGGTCATAAAGAACTGCCGCGCATCGGGTACGTTGAGCGGCACAGAGAATACCGGTGTCGGCGGTATTGTAGGTTACATATACAGCACTTACACCGCCGTTTTGAACTGCCACACAAGGGTGAACGCAATCAGCGGCTCAAGCGCAGGCGGGGTTGTGGGAATTGCCGTTGCCGACATCATAAACTGCTATGCCGCCGGTTACGTAGAAGGCACATATTTTGAAGGTGCCTTAGTCGGACGTGCACCTGACTCTGAGTTGATAAACTGCTACTGGAACAGCGACCTGGAAAGCAACCCTGTAGACGGCGGCGGCTATGCGGGAGCGCTCGGTTTGCCTGCAGACGTCATGAATGGATCAGAGGCCCCTGCGGACCCGATCGTCTATAACACTGCTGCAGGATCGGCGGAGGCGTCCGGCAATGATGCGTTTTTATCGGCGCTGAACGGTGGACGGAGCGCCGCCGGAGACGTACATTCAGGAATAAGCGCATTTCCGTGGCGCAGCGATATATTCGATGAAAACGGCGGATTTCCCGTACTGGCCATGCCCGCGCCGGAGTTGAACCTTACGATTTCCCCCGGTACCGTTGTCGGCACCACCTCCGTCACCGCCCCGGCGGGCGACGGGAATCACCTCGCGTACATGCTGACCGACGCGCCGACGGAAACGCCTTATAAAAATGAAGCTGTCGGCGGTGTCATCGATTATGTTTCCGGGAATAATATCACGGTCTCCGCCGGGCAGTACCTGAATGTATACGAACTCAATGCAGGCAGCCAGGTTATAGCGTTCAAATCCATACAAATTGAATTAAGCAATATTTGCGGCGATATTGTTACCATTTCCGACGAAGCGGAACTCAGGGCTTTTGCGGCGGATGTCAACGTGGGAAACTCTTATTCGGGAAAGACCGTTGTTTTAACGAACGATATCGCTTTAACCGAGGAATGGACGCCTATCGGGACGGTAGACCATCCGTTCGAAGGCGTTTTTGACGGCAGCGGTTATACCGTCTCCGGTCTTTTTATCGGTTCGTCCGAAAGCCCGGATACCACTAATACAGCTGCCGGCTTGTTCGGCCTATGTAGTCAGGCGTCAATCAAAAACGTTATCGTCAGGGTGGAGATCTTTTCAAATAATGAAAATCCTGCTTGTTCTATCGGCGCATTAGTCGGCTATAGCCAAGGCGGCTCTATTCAGAACTGCCGTGCCGAAGGCAGCATTACCTGTTACAATGGTATGTTTGGAGGTATTGTCGGAACTAAAACAAACAGTTTGGTCCAAAACTGCAGTGCCTCAGTCAATGTAACATGCGGTGACGGCACATCATATGCGGGAGGGCTCGTCGGCTTTAACGCAGGTAATATACTCAACTGCTATGCCACCGGTAGTGTAACCGGTGGTAATAGCACCTATATTGGCGGAGTTGCAGGAGCTAACTCATATGGCACGATCCGCGACTGTTACGCCATCAGCGATTTGAAAACCGGCAACGGGGGCATAATCGGCGGTATTGCCGCTGGAAACAGCGGCGAAATAAGTAACAGCTTTTCCGCCTGCGAAATAATTGTTTTATCGGGAGCGGCAGGATATGCCGGCGCGCTTGTCGGATATGTCGTGGATCAACCCGACATCATCATCGCAACCGTTGACAGCAGTTATTACAATAGTGACTTAAACGATGATTTGCCTGGAATCGGTTACAATCTGGGCAGCGGGACGGTCACAGTCACAGGCCTCACGACGGCCGAAATGCAGGGTACGGATGCCCTGAGCGCCGGGCATATGTCCGAGCTGGGTGCAAACTGGGAGGTTACGCCCGGTTATTATCCTCACCTGAAAGCGCTGGCCGTCAGGCTGACTTTCAAAGAACAGGATGATACAACCCTGGCGACAATCGATTTTAACCCGGGCGCCCGCCTGACACCGCCCGACGTCGGCGAGCGGTTAGGTTTTACCTTTGACGGCTGGTTTACCTCAGACGGGCAGGAAATTGATTTTACCCAACCGGTCCTCCTTACGGCGGATACTGTGCTTACCGCAGGATGGACGGCGGATACCTATACTCTCACCTTTGACGCCGATGACGTTGATGTCAGCCCGGAAAGCAAATCCGTAACCTTTGGCGAGGAGGTCGGTGAATTGCCTGAACCGGAAAAGGACGGATATGAATTTCACGGCTGGTACACACAACCAAACGGACTGGGAACGCAGTACACCTCCGCTACCATATACCAGGTATCGGCAAACACGACCCTTTATGCTTATTGGGCTAAGCTTTTCAATGTTTCCTACAACTTAAACGGGGGCACTGGAACGCCGCCGGCACAATTTATTAAGGCAGCCGACTCGACCTTCACCGCGGCATCAGCCGACGATCTGACTGCGCCTTCCGGTAAGCGGTTCAAGGAATGGAACACCTCTTTTGACGGTTCGGGTACAGGTTATCTGGAAGGCGATACAGTTACAATGCCTGCATATGACTTGACACTATATGCTATCTGGGAAGACAACAACGCAGTCATTTCTCCTGACTCTGCCGGCTTTGACAAGTTCGTTCCGGCCGACATCCAGACGACTGTAACATGGGGCGATGCGACCGGTATAACCGACGTCAAAGCAGGAGGAGTCTCCATTGGCGCAGGCAACTACACGGTTTCCGGCAGTACGCTCACCATAAAGAAGGAGTATTTGGCAGCACAGTCCACAGGTGACCTCATTCTGAATATTGAGTTCAATGCAGGCGCGCCAGCGGCTCTGACCATTGCTATTTCCGACACCAAACCGCCATCCGTCAGCCCGGCGCAGCACATTTACGATTTAAGCAATCCCGGCAATTTAACCTCAGCGATTATATGGAACAGCGCAGATAGCGTCACCGGTGTGGCTTATAGCGGCAGCGACCTGACGGAGCCTGACGATTTTGTCATTACCGGCAGCGATTTGACAATCAAGGAAAATTATCTCTCAGGGCTTTCGCTAACAACCGGGGATGCGATTGAGTTTGTTATCACTTTTAATACGAGTGACACAACCACTCTCACGGTAAATGTCGATGATAATTATATGCCAGGCAATAATGCCGATTTGAGCAGTCTTTCTGTAAATGGCACAGCGGTTAGCGACTTTAGATCGGACGTTACCGAGTATAATGTAGAGTTGCCCTATGGGTCAGCCGTTGCTACTGTAACTGCCGCAACAGCCGACCCGTACGCGAAGTATGTAGTCACGCCTGCTTTATCTTTGCCGGGGACCGCTGCAGTCACGGTTACCGCCGAAAACAGGACGACGTTGAAAACCTATACGGTTAACTTAACTATTGGAACGGCGCCGGACGTGCTTGTAACGAATATTTCCGTAAATGGCGAGAACGGAGTGGAAAGTGTGCAGGTCGGAAGCACATTGCAGATGATTGCTGATGTAACACCTGCTAACGCCTCCAACCGGAATATAACATGGAGCATTGCAGACGGAAGCGGCGCGGAAATCGAAACAAACGGTCTGCTCACAGGGACGGCGGCAGGAACAGTGATTGTCCGGGCTGCTGCACAGGATGGCTCAAATGTGTACGGTGAAAAAGAAATAACGATAACTGCGGATCCGAACGCAACCTGCACCGTGACCTTTATCAGCAGAGGTTCGATGTATGCGGTCAAAACCGTCAACGCGGGAGAGAGCATCGGAAACGCAGAATGGCCGGCTAATCCGACGAGAAGCGGCTATACCTTTGGAGGTTGGTTCACGGGAGAAAACGGTACAGGTACCCGGTTTACCTCCGCAACAGCTGTGAACTCCACAATGGCCGTCTATGCCAAATGGACATACAAAGGCGGCTCTTCGGACGATGGCTCTTCAGGCGGCCCGGAAGAACCGGATGTACCAGCTTATAATGCGGACATAAATGAAGGAGATGGCAATAAAGCGACGATTCCGATAGCAGTTGACAATAATGCCGGAACCGCCTCCACAGAACCGGATTCACAGGATCTTGCTCAAGGCGGCAATGTGATAGTCACCATGCCATCGATACCAAGTGTTACAAACTATACCGTCGGAGTACCGGCAGAGAGCCTTTCCACTCCTAACGGTGGTACGCTGACTTTAAATACCGATACAGGCAGCATTACTTTACCGTCAAATATGCTTTCCGGCATTGCCGACGCAGAGGGAAAACAGGCACAAATCTCCATAGGTCAGGGAGATAAATCAAGTCTTTCCGACGACATCAGGGAAGCAATCGGCGATAGACCACTGATTAGCCTGACACTAACGCTGGACGGTCAACAGACCGACTGGAACAATCCGGATGCGCCGGTGACGGTATCCATACCTTACACCCCTACGGCGGCAGAGCTTGCCAATCCCGAAAGCATTGTCGTCTGGTACATCGACGGCAGCGGCAATGCGGTATGCGTACCCAACGGTCGCTATGACCCGGATACCGGAACCGTGACATTCTTAACCACCCATTTCAGCTATTACGCCGTAAGCTTCAAGCAAGTGAGCTTTAAGGATGTGGGGAAAAATGCGTGGTATGCCAGGGCGGTTTTCTTCATAGCCGCAAGAGAAATTACTGCAGGCACGGGCAACGGCAATTTCAGTCCGGAAGCGAAGCTGACCAGAGGACAGTTCGTCGTAATGCTGATGAAGGCATATGGCATAGCTCCCGATATGGACCCGAAGGATAACTTTGCAGACGCAGGCAATACCTATTATACCGGCTACCTGGCCGCGGCAAAGAGACTTGGCATATCCGCAGGCGTGGGCAGCAACCAGTTTGCTCCTGAAAGGGAAATAACCCGCCAGGAAATGTTCACTATGCTGTACAATGCGCTGAAAGCTATCGGCAAGCTCCCCCAAGGCGATTCCGGTAAGACACTTTCAAGCTTCAGCGATGCAGGTGACATAGCTCCCTGGGCAAAGGACGCCATAAAACTGCTTGTGGAAACCGGGGCAGTGAGCGGCAGCGGGAGCAGGCTCTCACCGAAGGATACCGCCAACAGAGCGCAGATGGCACAAATGCTATACAGCCTGCTGGGAGGGTAAGACAGGGGCAAGACAGGGGGACGGTTCTTCTGTCTCAAGGTAAGACAGGGGGACGGTTCTTCTGTCTTAGAAGGCCGGTCACATAATCATGGCAGGCTTTCTGCTATCCCCGCGGCATCCTTACTCAAATTCTGACCATAGTATCCTGAGCTTTATTACTGAACGAATCCAACAAACCTTTTGAATTTAGGAGTTTTTGAAATATAATATATTTATGACAAATTGTTTGACTTATTAAATAAAACTCTGAGAGGTTACCGTGGATTTAAGAACTGTAATGCTAATGCTGGCAATCGGATCCTTTTTATTCGGTGTGTTATTATTAATATTTAGATTTAATAATAACAAACCTCACACAGTTCCTTTCTGGATTGCATCAAAAATTCTACAGGCTGCAGGATCCTTTATGCTTTACTTTAGGACAAGCACCTTTGATGGCTTAACAATCCTGGCAAATACAGTTTTACTATTAGGCTGTGCCTATGAAGCCTGGGCTATCAGGATTTTATCCGGACAACTTGTAAAACGCCGACTGCATATTCTAACATCTGTTGGAATTATATTGATATGTTCGATAACAGTTTTTTTATCTAGTCCTTATCGGACAGGATTAATTTTTAGTCTTCAGAGCACCCTTTACTTTTTGCCGAGTCTGTTCCTATCAATTATCTTATTAGATATTGACCATTTTAAAGCATATAATGACTATTACGGTCATGTGGCGGGGGATGATTGCTTACGCCAAATCGGCAGGGTATTGGCAGACTGTATAAGCCGGTCTGTTGATTTGGCGGCGCGTTATGGAGGAGAAGAGTTTGCCTGTATATTGCCTGACACAGACATTCATCATGCAGTGAAAATAGCCGAAAGGATTCGGCAAAGAATTCAGGATCTAAAAATTGAACATAAAAAATCTCCTGTCTTAAAGTTTGTTACAGCAAGCTTTGGGGTAACTGCGGTTCAGTATTCCCCGGAAGCCTCCCTGGAGGAAATCATAGCCACGGCTGATGAATTACTGTATAAAGCCAAAACTTACGGTCGTAATCAGACAGAATTCGCAGAATCCAAAAAACATGAATAAAACCTTAGTATTGGTGTCGAAAAGATAAAAAAAGGGGAAAGTGACATGAAGACTGTTGAAGAAAAGCTCGCAAAATCATTGACAGCTGAGTCAATAGACCTGATCCCATACCTCCCATATTTATTGCAGGATTTATGGGAACTGGGTTCATCACCAAAAGATATACAGGACATGATTAATAAGCATATTAATGTATCAGAGGCAACCAGAGTGCTTGATCTGGCATGCGGTAAAGGGGCGGTTAGTGTACACTTGGCCAGTAAGTTTGGCTGCATGATAAAAGGAATTGACATCATGCCGGAGTTTATTGATTTTGCGGTTCATAAAGCACAAGAATTTGGTGTGGGGAAATTGTGTGAATTTACAGTTGGTGATATCACAGAATCGGTTAAGACCGAAAAAGACTATGATATCGTTATTCTTGGAGCTGTTGGCGATGTGTTGGGGAATGCGGAAGAAACAATAACTCTGCTGAAAGGTACAGTTAAAAAGGGTGGTTATATCATTATTGATGATGCATATGGAAAGGATGAAACCAACACAAAGTATTTAATAAAAGAACAGTGGCTTGCAATATTCAGAAAAACAGGAGTAATACTGATTGACGAAATGATTATTGAGGATGATGAATTAGCTGGTATCAATAATGAACAACAGGAATTGATAATAAAAAGGGCCAACGAACTGAAAGAAAAACTGCCGGAAAAGGCTCATTTGTTTGACGGCTACATACGCAGCCAAAAGGCCGAATGCGATGAGCTGGAAAACGAAATATCGGGAGTAACATTGCTTTTACAGGTTATCGATTGATATTATTTATTAAGATTATTCTGTCCCTAAAGCACCACATATCGACACGATAAAAGGTGGTATATTATATTCATATACCTTGAAAAATGCGGTAATCTGTTGCTGAGTGCAAGCATAAATGAACAATACAATCTCAGATGTTATATCTGAAGCAATGAAGGTCAATATGAAAGGAAAAACTGCAACTCAAAGAATTGCCGGGATGATGGCTATGTTATTATTGATTTCCGGTTTTCTTCTTATCCTGGATACTCGAACTACATATGCCGCAGAGATTTATGATGAGGATATACTTGTAAACGGCAACTGTGTAGCCGGATTTGAAGGTTGGGATTTGTCAGGGGATACAGGCCCTCTAATTTGTGAGCAAGCATATGGCTTAGGTTTAGATTCAAGCCCTGATCCTACAGATGGAGATGAATGGATTTTTTGTTATTATCCGATGGGAGAAGGCACTGTATCAATGTCACAAGAAGTCAATCTTGCAGATTATGCAACGAGTATCGCAAATGGAACTGTCCGCCTTCAGCTTTCGGGATATGTAGCGAGATTTATGTCAGCATCAACGAATAAAATCAAGCTGCAGCTATTGGACCAAAACGGAATCCTGACCGGGTGAAGAGTATGAAGTGAAAGTATATCAAATATAGAAAAGGGAGAATAGCATGGAGTACAAAGTATTAGGTAAGAAAAATGATATAGCATTGATTATCAGTGATGAGATTGTTATCAAAGATACCCAATCGGCATTAGATTTGATCGCATCCGCACAATACGAAACTGATTGTGATAAATTTATTGTACACAAGAAATGCGTGGCCGATGATTTCTTTATTTTAAGCACCGGAATTGCAGGCGAGATATTGCAGAAGTTTATCAATTATAGTAAAAAAATTGCCATTGTCGGAGATTATTCAAAATATACAAGCAAACCTCTTAAAGACTTTATATATGAGAGCAATAAAGGAAACAGTATATATTTTGTACCTAGCATAGAGGAAGCTTTGTCTAAGTTAGACAGCGCTTAAAATGGATGAAAAAATCTTTACAGTATGCACTAAATATAAATGATAATAACGTTAAGAGTGTGTTCCCGATGTTATATTTAAACATTGCTAAATGTTATGAGAAGATGGGTGATTCTGATAATGCAGAAAGAAATCTTGAGTTATATTATGCAGAAACCAGACAATTTGGAATATTATTTGTATTTATAACATATTTGTATTTATAACATAGGCTAAAAAATTCCAATTAATCTGATGAGGCACTGATACAGATATTCAAACAGTAAAAAGAAGCGCTTAAAAGACAGATATTGCACATCAAGAAAACTATAAAATTGATTAATTCTTCTTCCTGTATGATTTCCCACTTTAGCAAAGACCAGACAGAACATTTTTATGGCCGTTTTTAAGATGAAGATGCTGTAGCTGAATTCAACGAAAACTTAAAAACAACAACATAATATTGCCTTATATGGAGGATAAACAAACATGGACGAATACATACTATCTGTTCAAAGTTTAACCAAGCGCTACGGCAGCATCACAGCCGTAAATGACATCAGCTTCAAGGTGAAGAGGGGCGAAGTTTTCGGATTGTTGGGGCCAAACGGAGCCGGCAAAACCACCACTCTGGAATGTTTGGAAGGTATTCGGCAACCGGATGGAGGCACGTTAAGTATCGGTGGTTATAATCCGCAATCGCAGGGTCAGCAGTTGCGTAAAATACTTGGCGTGCAGCTGCAGTCTTCGTCATTTCCTGATGGAATACGTTCAGGAGAAGCTATGGAATTAATCTGCACCTGGCATGGAACCTCACCGCGTTATGACCTGTTAAGTCATTTTGGGCTGGATCCCAACAGTAAGAAGCAGTACCGGGAAATGTCAACGGGACAAAAACGACGCTTGCATCTTGCGTTAGCTCTTGCCTGTGATCCCGCTGTCGTCATACTTGACGAGCCGACCGCCGGTCTGGATGTGCAGGGCAGAGCCCAGCTCCATGATTCCATTCGCCAATTAAGAACCACTGGAGTCACTATTCTGCTGGCTACACATGACATGGCAGAAGCCGAAACTCTGTGTGATCGTATTGCAATCATCATACATGGACAAATCGCTATGATTGGAACCCCTGAACAAATTACCGCAACCGGGCAAGGAGAAACAAGGATTATATTGCGTACAAAAAGAAGCTGCCTGCTGCCCGGCTGTGATATAGGCGGTGCCCATTTCTTAAAGCAAACGGAGGATTACGGTACTTGGCTATGCCGTGATGCGGCTGTGTCAGTTATGGATCTTTTAAAAGAAGTACAGCGTATGGGTGATTTGGTTGAGGATTTGAGAGTGGAACGGCCTTCTTTGGAAGAAAGGTTTCTTGAGCTTATTGAAAGGGGTGTACAACAATGAAAACGTTTATTAAACACCTTTGGATTCAGTTTAAAATCGATATCCGAGAACGTGGTACTTTATTGACTTATTATCTTGTGCCTCTTGTTTTCTACTTCTTTATGAGCGCCGTGTTTTCCTCAATAAATCCTTTGGCAAGACAAACGCTGGCTGCATCCATGGTGATTTTTGCCGTGACAATGGGCGCTGTACTCGGCACACCTGTATCTATAGTCAAACTTCGCGAAACCGGTGTGCTGCGTGCCTATCGTGTTTGCGGAATACCGGGATGGGCAGTGCTCTTCATCCATGCGGTTAGCGCATTCTTACATCTTATGATCGTTTCAATTATTATTTTTGTTACTGCTCCTTTGTTTTTTGGTGCCAGTTATCCCCAAAGCTTTTTTGCATATTTTTTTGTTCTTTTTATTCTTCTGTTTTCTACTATTGCACTTGGGATGCTTATTGGCACGACAGCACGGAACCAATCAATAGCTATGATGTTTTCACAAGCGATATTCTTGCCATCAGTGGTGCTCAGCGGTATCATGTTTCCCACACCCATGCTCCCTGTACCACTTAGAATGGTAGGGCGCTTACTTACTGCCACATATATTATGGAGTCTTTCTCTGGTTTCGCCTTCGGTTTGCCCATGGATATCCATGGCACATTATCGCTCTTGATTGCGGCCTGTATTGGAGTTATTGCCGCAAGTTTGACAATAATAAGATTTAGGGCGGTAGAGGGATAGACACGGGGACGGTTCTTTTAGACACGGGGACGGTTCTTTTGTCTTAACAAATATGCTCATAAAACAAAATATTGTCCCAATACTGTGTCAAATGTCTGAAATTAGAAAGGTTTTATGGCTGAAACGGTTTAAAGCAATTAATTATGGCAGTTTAATTGAGTTTAATACTTATAATTTTAAATTGTTGACAGAATAAATTCGGCATGATATAATTCTAACGAACGTTAAAACAAGGAGCTGAATTATGGCAGATACGGATTTAAGAAAACGAATCAAGGAAGTGGCTGTTGAGCATTTCAATACCAGTGGTTATCATGGAACAACGATACGTAATATTGCCAAAGATGTAAACTGCTCTCTGCCAATGATCTATTATTACTACAAAAATAAAAAAGAGCTGTTTGATGAAATTATTAAGAATGAATATTTCGATCTATTAAAAAGGCAGGCATCACTCTTGAAAATTGACGATATCATTGATTTTTATACAAAGTTTATTTACAATTTGAACTCCCTGAGCGACTACGATAAGCAAGTTTACCGGCTTGGCATCAAGGTATACCTGTCATTCGACGGAGATGAGGAACTGATGAACCTTATGGATGAGTATGAAAAGGGCATACTGCCCAGGCACCGTCAAATCCTCAAACCCTATTTAAAGAATGCTGATAACGAAATTGCCATAGTAAGAACACTAGTACATTTGTTAGAAACGTTGATCGAAAACATTATTGTGAAAAACAGATATCTTTCCGAGGATGAAATCAGGGAAGAAATCTCCATTGTTCTGCAAGGCTGCGGATAGCTTGTTTTTAACCTAAAACAAAAATAATATAAGTCGGCATGCAAAATTGCCGTTTTATATTTCTCAGTAAGCTAACGAACGTTATATTAAAATTATGAAAAGGAGAGATGAAAATGGAAATTGAAAAAAGACTCACCATGTTGCAAAACACTTATGCGGCATCCGTCGCGGAGACTGTAAACACCTATGAGAAGCTGAACGCATTGAAGACAATTGTTGAAAAAAGAAAAGAAAGGCAGGCACAGACGGCGCCTTATTTGAATCAGCAATTGGGCATTCAAAGCGTTGAAGACGTATTCTATAAACTCTCAGAAATCTTTGCGTGTGCGAATTGGTCGGTGAAAAAAACTGAGGACGGTTATGTTGCCACAGCAAATTCATGCAAACTTTGTGCGCTTTCAAAGAAAATGGGCGGAGCAAACCCCTGTAATAGCTGGTGCCTCGATCCTATGATTGCTATGATATCCGACGTGAGTAAAATCGATAGCAGCTACATAACTGTTGAAAGCACTTTGATGAACGATGACTGCTGCAAAATATCTATTAGTGCCGGGACAGAACTTTAACAACTGTTTTTCACTGAAAGAATAAAGTGTCTGCTTTCAATGAAAGATGCAGGGCTGGTTCTGCAGAAATATAAAAAGGTTAGCCTGAAGGAGTACGCGAAAACCTTCAAGCATCCGGCTTTGCGAGAAGCATTGGCTTCTTTTCTACCGGATGGCTACAGCGCCTTGTCCGTTTTTTTCGCGCTGGCTGCCTTCACAAAAGGCCAGGCTTCCTTGCCTTACGGGGGGTCCAGAAAGTTTTCACAGCGAATGGTGGAACGCTATTCTGCTCTCGGTGGAGTTATAGAAGCTCCGTGTGAGGCCATCGGGCTGGAGCTTGACAGCAATGAGGTCCGTGGTGCGATCTGCGGCAACGGAAAAGTAATAAAGGGTGACTATTTCATTGTTGCCTGCGATGCGCGCGTGCTGTATGATCGGCTTCTGAAAGGCGGATATAACGACCCATTGTATCAAAAACGGTTTGATGACCCCAAGAATTATCCGTTGGCCTCGGAAATCCGCATCGCATTGGGCTTTCAGGGCACAATAAATAATATTCCTCGCAGCATTCGCTTTCCGATCACCCCTTTTAAGGTCAATGAGACATGGATTGATTTATTGAATATGACCCATTACGGTCATGAGCCAAACTTTGCGCCAGCCGGACACACTTTGATTACCTGCAGTATAAATCAATTCACTCGGATTATGAGGCGTGGAACGCTCTTTATCAAGATTACAAGGCTTATCGGCAGGAAAAAACAAGAATTGGTCAAGAGGTCATCAGAGCAATTGAAGCACGGTTTCCTCAGATGGAGGGAAAACTCGATTTGCTTGATGTGGCTACACCAAAAACGTTTGAACGGTACTGCAACGCTTACCGGGGTGCGTTCATGCCCTTTTTGCCTACCGTTGGCGGAGAGATGATGGCTCACACCGGACGAATCAAAGGTTTGCAAAACATCTTTTTAAGCGGCCAATGGCTGCAGCCTCCAGGAGGATTGCCCGTGGCATTGATTACAGGTAAGGATACAATCATGCGGATTTGCAGGATGAAAAAACAACCGTTCATATATTAAGCGACTACATATTTTATTAAAGTTTTGCTTTAACAGAATACAGCAGGAGAATTTATGATAAAATTATGAAAAAAGTACAGTACATCCGAGGTAAGATTAAATGAGTGTAAGATTTGATCCGAATAATGTTGTTATTAAGCTCTGTATGAAGGGGATAAGTCTGGAAGATGGCGGAAACATAGATGAGGCAATCATTATGTTTAATAAAGCATGGAACGAAGCGACAGACGACTATGAAAGATTTATCGCAGCTTACCATTTAGCCCGTCAGCAAAATAATATTACGGACAGATTAAAATGGATGAAAAAATCTTTACAGTGCGCACTAAATATAAATGATGATAACGTTAAGAGTGCGTACCCGACGTTATATTTAAACATTGCTAAATGTTATGAGGAGATGGGTGATTCTGATAATGCAGAAAGAAATCTTGAGTTATCAAATTCATATAGGGGCGCCCCTTCTGATAAAGGACCATTCTATCATGGGACAAAGGCAGATTTGCAGGTTGGGGATTTATTGACAGCGGGTGGTAATTCAAATTACAAACCTGGGCTTAAAATGAACCACATTTATTTCACTGCCAACTTAAATGGCGCAGGACTTGCAGCAGCATTAGCAAAAGGCGAAGGAAGAGAACGGATTTATTTTGTAGAACCAACAGGTGTATTTGAAAATGACCCAAATGTTACTGACAAAAAATTTCCTGGTAACTTAACACGTTCTTACCGCTCACAAGAACCCTTAAGAATTATTGGTGAAGAAACGGAGTGGGCGAGGCTTACAACTAAGGAGCGGAATGAATGGCACGGAAATTTAGCTAAAAACAAGGGCGAAATTATTAACTGAACATATTCCAAATTTGCAGTTTCATGAAAACCCGGAGAAATTATTTGGCCTATGGCAGAACGATTATGCTCGGAGAAAAGAAGAAAGAGGATTTGCTATGAGTAAAAAGCTGCTGAGCGAAACGAACGTATCGTAATGTAAAGCTGTTGATAATTTAGGCACTGAGAAATTTCTTAACAACTTGCAATATAATGAGTTCTAGTATAACATATGTTATATAACGGATATTATATAATATATCTTAATCAGGAATGGTGATTTTATGGGACCAAAGATAAAATTTACCCGGGAACAAATAATCGATGCAGCCTTTGATATAGCTAAGACCGAAGGAATCGACGGTATTACCATGAGAAAAATTGCAGAAAAAATGAACAGCTCTGTAGCTCCCATATACGTAAATTTTAAGAACATTGATGAACTGAATGAAGCTTTGATAGAAAGGATTATAAGTATAAGCCGGGAGCTTTTAATGAAAGAAAATACCGGCAGCCCATTCCGCGATATGGGTCACGCAAGTCTTAGGTTTGCTGTGGAGTATAGCGTTATTTTCAGGGATTTGGTTATAAAAAACAGCAAATATATGCAAGGCTATTATGAAAAAATGATGCCGAATTTGATCGATGAGATGCAAAAGGATCCTGAATTGAAGGGATTTACTGTTGAGGAGTTAAAAACAATACTATTGAAAATGAGGATATTTCAATCAGGACTTTCGATGATGGCTGCCAACGGCTTATTGCCCAAAAAATACAAAATGCAGGATATGATGGATATCCTATCGGGTGCCGCTGATGATGTGATAATGTCTGCTAAACTAAGGAAGGGACTTTAAGGCTTTTATTGGTATATGAAAATTTTATATTTTGCAGGAAGTAGAAAAACATGGCAAAAAAATCGCATAATGAAAAATTGCATGACAGTAAGGACATGCCGAAGATCGTTGAGGTCACAGATCCTAAAGCAGCTTCAAGGTATGGCGGAACAAGAATGCTTATCGCTCCGCCGCTTGCTTATGATGAAATCATGAAAAAAGTACCGTCGGGGAAAGTAATTACATCAGACCATATAAGAAATCATTTGGCACAAAAGCACGGTGCGGATTATACCTGCCAGCTTACCGCAGGAATATTTATAAACATAGCCGCACACGCGTCGGCTGAAAGAAAAACTGATGAAACGCCCTACTGGAGAACACTTAAAAAAGATGGTGAACTAAATGAAAAGTTCCCAGAAGGTATTGACGGTCAAAAACTGCGTCTAGAGATGGAAGGGCACACCATAATTCAAAAGGGTAAAAAGTATTTTGTGAAGGATTATCAGGATAAGTTATTTAAAATCAGTGGGTAAGGAAATATGAAAAAGTCTCTGATAACCATTTTAATTCCGACAGTTATTATAACTGTTATAACGTTTGTTGCCGGGGGAAGCGGTCTTGTACTAAGGGGGGTTTCCACTTCAATAAATACGGCAGTCAAAACCGCCCTTATGCTATTTGTTTCATTTGTATTGATTGGACAGTTACAGGTTCTCATAACAAAGGATGCTCTTGAAAGATGGCTGCAAAAACTCAGCGG
>JBMNTI010000044.1:0-18495 GCA_050945655.1 Acetivibrionales bacterium
TCCATTCCATTATATTATAACACATTGTTACACATTGTGCACTATATATTTTAATAATTTGACAAAAAAATAAAGCCATTTCAATGACTTTAGCGTTTTTTTCGTTATGCAACTGTCAAAGACCCGTTACCAAATATTTCACGTCACTTAAACTTGCAATTTAGTATCTGTTATTTATTTATATAGATTGTTGTATTTAAATATTTAATAATATATAATTGAATAAAATATACTATTTTATTAAAAACTGGAGGAATCTTAATGCTCTCAAGAGAACGTCAACAAAAAATCCTTGAAATGATGCAGAGAACCAAAGTTATTAAGATCACGGATATTACATCCAAATTTGGTGTATCTACTGAAACTGCCCGTCGTGACCTTGATATTTTAAGATCACAAAATCTAATCAAAAGGATCTATGGCGGTGCGGCATTAATAACACCAATTACTTATGAGCCATCCTACTTTACCCGCGAAGTATTGCATAGTGCAGAAAAAATTGCAATCGGCAAGAAAGCCGCAGAATTAATAGAAGATGGGCAGACAATCATACTGGATGTCGGCACTACTACAATTGAACTTGCCAGAAGCATAAAGCATAGAAGCAGTATAATTGTTCTGACCAACTCATTGCCAATTGTCAATGAGCTCTCCAATTCGGATATTAATCTGCATATCATGGGTGGCAAGGTAAATAAAAGTTTTCTGTCAATGTCCGGCAGCCTGACACTTTCTGCCCTTAAGCAATATTATGTGGATATAGCTTTTATCGGAGCAGGCGGTGTCACTTTTCGGGATGGCATATCCGACTTCAATATCGAAGAAGCACAGGTAAGGAAATTTTCCATAGAACGTGCGAAAAAAACTATACTTCTTGCTGATAGCAGCAAGTTTGGAATGAATGCATTCGCAATTGTTTGTCCTCTTGAAGCTGTTGATGTCATTGTAACCGACTGGAATATCGATCCTTTAGTATTAAGCGGTTTAAGAGAGCAAAAGATTACAGTCATAGTAGCTGATAAACCTGATGATATTTAGATTCCTGCTGCAATTTTTATAGTGCCAGCCTCCGAATCATACGTACTTAATCAAGAAATACGCCTGATTCAGCGGCTGGTTTTATTTTATGATCGGGCATATGCTATATCGTTTATATGATAACCTTCCAAATCAGAAAAAGGGTAGAATGAATCGGGAATCTTCCGGAATTTAAGCGACATCAAGTGTACACTGGCAGCACCCGGTGTATTTGTATCACATATTTCTTTGGCAAAAAGCCTGTAAGCTGCCCTGAATGATGTACAAGCTTTTACTACTACCAATTGATAGAATGTCGGTTCAATGCCAAAAGCCCGGTACAACTGAGGATCCCCGTTTCCCATCATATGATGGCATACTACAACATCAATATCCCCGATTGTAAGTACTGCTGTACGCCCGATGTTTCTCACAAGCCCGCGGCCTGCGGGGCCTTCCTGTATAAATACACCTTCATGAAGCGATTTAACATTGGCTTGCACCTTGACAGATTCACTTGCAACAGGATCTTTTGTACCCCCTATTGAAAAGAATGCCTTATTACCGACACCCAACCGATGTGCCAGCTCTGCGGCAGGAGGGTCATCAATAACAATTGCAGTTTTTATATCAAGCTTGGACTCAATCAGCTTTTTTAACACATAAGCATTGTCTCCTACTGCACCTGCATTGGTAGAATCAGCAGAGTCAACCAGTATTATCGGCTGGTTTGATTTGTTTTGGGCTGCCATCCTGAATACCTCATCTACAGAATACAGTTTCGGATTGAACTTGTTTCGCATATCAAGCAAGCGTTGTGCCATCTCCACTGCATATGGTTCAGCAGTCTTATAGTCTAATGCAATTGCCAGCACAACGGATCCGCCTTCCGCAACATCCAGCCAGGGCTGCATCTGGAAAATCGAAAAGTCAAACAGCTTTCCTTCCTTTATCATTGACTCCCCATATGCCATCAGCTCCGCAAAAGGGCCTGATATTGTTGTATAGCTGCTGGCAGGTACTATCATTGGAATCATAACACGTACCATGCGGGGCTTTTTCTTACCCATCAAGTATTCCATACCCAGTTTTCCGGCTCGATATCCGGTCTCAAAAAAATCTTTGTGAGGATATGTATGATAACCGCACACAATATCTAAATTTTTTATCATTTTTTCAGTTACATTGGCATGAAGGTCGCAAGAAGCAGCTATTACTGCAGTTTCTCCTATTTCATTCCGGACTTTCTCTGAAATAAGTCCGCAAACATCGTCATGCTGTGTTGATTGTGTGGCACCGTGAAATGAAATGAATACACCGTCTACAGGCAAACTCCGACGAATGACAGTTAAAGTATTCCGAAGAAATGTATCCAGAACTTCCTGTTCAACAGGGCCGCCGCTTTGAGCATACATCGAATGTGCAGGTATTACTTCCGCTTTTGCCTCTTTAATTGCCTGCAGCATTCCTGCAACTGCGCAGGGCTTGTCCTTCAGCTTCCTGATCATTTCTTCGCCCTCATATACTCCGCCCTGTTCATAATCTTCCATTTTGGTTGTTATCGGGTTGAATGAATTGGTTTCCTGATTAAATTCGCAAACAACAATTTTCATTAATTTTTCCTCACTTCTATACATTTATAAAATAAGAGCACAATTATTATTTCTTAAATATCAAATAACGAGACCAATACAGAAGCTTATCACATAAAACACGCCGTCAGTAATAATTCCCTGCACTGCCCAATCGGCATGATATGTTTCCTCAAACAAAACACTTCCTTCCCATGCAATCAACAAAACATTATAAACTCTTAGTAATATACTAATCTATATGCCTGTTTTCATCAAGATTTTTATTAACTCTTTATTATTTGTTTATAATATTGTGTGTTTTTAACAATATTATAAGACTACTAATTAAATTTGTAAAGGATTCTAATAAAAAAAGAAAGGGATATTGTCTCCCTTTCTTTTTTTGCTTATGCAGATTATCAATAAACGCCGTTAATGTCATCATATAAACCTCCATTCCGCCGCTACCGCTGGCGGCACAAATAGTAATGAAAAATGGTGTGCGGTTTCCACCACATATGGATATAATCAAACTGAGGAGAAGATACACTACAAAGCACGGCGAGGTGAGTCGTAGACTGCTCTTCTCAGCTTAAATCAGCATATAAACCAGTGTAAGAATCATCTTTCAAGCACAAATAAGTGGCTCTAGAAGACCGCACGCTAATAATTGCTTTAGCTTCTCGTTAAATGTGTGATGATTCAGTCAATGTCTTCCTCCTCAAAGATTTTTTAAGGAGGTTGTGTTATGAAAGTTGTTTACCCCATCTGCTGCGGCGCCGATGTGCATAAGACTTTTCTCGTCGCCACGCTCATTACTTCCCAGGGGATTACCCCACATTATTCAAAAAAGAGATTCTCCACTTTCAACAACTCCATTCTACAGTTCAAACAGTGGCTAATTGACAACAACTGTTATGACGTATGTATGGAATCTACTGGGAAGTATTGGATGCCAATCTATAACCTTTTAGAAGATACCATCCGTATTACCGTTGCTAACCCTAAATGGGTTAAGGCTGTAAAAGGTAATAAAGATGATACTAAAGATTCCAAATGGATTGGCGACCTTTTCCGCCTTGGTTTAGTCCCCGGAAGCTATATTCCCGATAAACCAATTCGTATTCTTCGTGAATATACCCGCTACCGCTCCAAACTTGTTTCCTGTAAAAGCAGTGAAAAGAACCGTTTTCAAAATGCTTTCACTGTCTGTAATGTTGCCCTTGATGCTGTCGTCTCCGACATGTTTGGCAAATCTGCCTCTTCCATCACGGATTACTTGATTTCATCTGACTCCTTTAATCCGGGATACTGTCCATCACTTCTTCAAAAATCTTTGAAGCAAAAATCAGATATCGTTATAGAATCCATTGAAGGATATCAGATGACCCATGAACAAAAGGAACGTATAGCAATGGTTCGTTCCCACCTTGAATTCATCCAACAGTCCATTGAAAAGTTGGATGACAAACTTGACAAGATGGTAGCTCCTTATGAAAGTGCCATTGTACTTCTTCGTACCATTCCCGGAGTTGATAGAACTTCTGCAATCACTATCATCTCCGAGATTGGTACCGATATGTCTCAGTTTGCCAATTCTAAGCGTTTATGCTGCTGGGCGGGCCTAACGCCTGGCAACAATGAATCTGCCGGTAAGAAAAAGTCCGTTCGAATAACACGTGCTGGTATCTACCTCAAACCTGCATTGGTGCAAGTTGCCCATGCAGCCGTGAAATCGAAAAATTCTTCTTACTACAGAATCAAGTATGATCGCCTTTGTAAAAGAAGAGGCAAGAAAAGAGCTATTATAGCTATCGCAAGGATGATGCTCACCGCTATATATCACATGCTTTCTACCGGTGAAGCATTCAATCCAAGTGATCTTTACAAAATTGATATGCCACAGGAAATGCAGGAAAAACAGAAAGAAAAAGCTATTAAGCAAGCATTAAAACTTTTAATTTCTAATGGCATAATTAAAGCTACTGATACTTCCGTGGCTTAAACTAAATTTTTTATTTTTTTAGGCTTCTTGAAGCCTTAGTTAAGTTTACCCTTTTTGAGCTAAATCGGCAGTATTTTTCACGCTAACTACTAAGGGAAGGATATAGACTTAAATATATATTATATAGCTTGTTATATATTCCGGCATTCTCTTTATTGGGGTTGAATACCTTGGAAATTTTTACAGTATCATAAATTGCATTATAGTCTTTCAGATAGCCAAGACCTATCATGGCACAATAATAAGCGCCCATAGCACCGGTTAGGCGAGGATTTTCCGGAATACATATGCGTGTCTGTAAGACATCAGCCAATATCTGCATCCAAACATCGCTAACGGCACCCCCACCAACAACACGAATAGAATCAAGTTTTTTACCGGTATAGGACTCATACTTTTCCTTATAACGGCGATGGGTATAGCAGACGCTTTCCATAATTGCCCTTACCATATGGCGTCTATCGTGACTGGATGTTACATTAAAGAAAACAGCTTTCGCATTCTTTGCTGCCAATGGCGGCAGCTCGCCATTCATCCAGTGGGTAGCTATCATATTCATGGAGCCTGCTTCAATACTGTCGATTTGTTTCCCAACAAATTCAAAAATATCACCTTGCAGAATGTCTCTTTCAGCTCGGTAAAACTGGCTTAATGCCCAATCAAATGCAAAACAGCCCGTCTGCAGGGCAAATATAGCGCAATCATGATTGGGGTCAAAAATGGAATATAACGGAGCGAAATCCGATACGCGTTCCGGAATGAGACTTATTAACCAGGAGGATGTACCAAAATAAATATGTACATCACCGGTACGGCAGCAACCTGTACCTACTGTAATTGCCGATAAATCACCAAATCCTCCGAATACGGGAATCCCCGGACGCAATCCCAGTTCATCAGCCGCCTTTTCAGTCGTTTCCCCCACCTTTTCAGTTGAGAGCTTTGTTTTCGGGAATTTCTTCCTGTCCTCGTCCAGGCCTGCAGCCGTAATTACCTTATCAAAATATTCTTGTATGCTGGGATTGAATGCATGAAAAAAGTCATCCGATGGATCTGTTGATATTTCTCCGGTTGCTTTCCATTTTAAAAATGTATTGATACCCATGATGACTTCGGCCTTATCCCATATTTCCGGTTCATTTTCTTTAACCCACATCAACCTTGGCCAATACTCCTGACCGGTCCCTACAAAAAAACCTGCTTTATCGTTTAATCTGGAAGCTTGCTCATTTGCACGGCCATCCATCCAGATTATACTGTTCCTAAGTATATTTCCATACTTATCTATTGGAATAATGTTTTTCCACGGTGCAGCAAAAACAATACCTATTATATTGTTTGCACTTATTCCGGACCTTTCCAAAACACCCTTGGTAGATGTGCATACAGCTTTCCAAAGAACTTCAGGTTCCTGTTCTGCCCACCCGGAGTGCAACTGAATTAATGGATAATCCCGAGTGTAACTGCAAAGGACCTGCCCCTCAATATCAACCAAAACTGCCTTCACTGCGGTTGTTCCAAAATCATAAGCTATAATATACTCTCCATGCATTTGTGCCACTCCTCTATTATTAATTACAACTTCTTGACAATATTATACCATATTTCTTATCATATTCTATGCATTTTGAGAAATCTCCTCTTTTTCAAATAGCCTCCTTAAGAGAAAATCAGAGGAACGGTTCTTATGAGCTTACAGATATATACATATCAAATATTTTTGCCGCTTCTGCCCGGGTAAGTACCCTGTCCGGTCTGAAGGTGCCGTCTGAATACCCCTTCATCAGCTTTTTCTCAAGTAGCTGATCAATATAGGCTGCAGCCCATTGAGGAATCTTTGCATTATCACTGAATTCAGCTTTTATCTCTTTATCAGCTGCAGATAGCCTCAATGCCCTGGATATCATAGCGGCAGCCTCGGCTCTTGTTATTGGGTCCTGAGGCTTCATATATACTTTATCCCCTATCCCTTTTCCATTTATCCATCCATTGCTGCTGCAATACTTCAAAAATGGCCGGGCCCATGGCTGAATATCCGAATCATCTGCAAAGCCGGATAAATCCGTGTATGCAATACTTTGCTTATAACCTTCACAAAGAGAAAGCATCTTTGCAAATTCCGCTCTGGTAACGGTTCTTTCCGGCTCAAACCTGTAATCTCCCGAAGGCAGTTTGATTCCGTTTACTATTCCTCTGTCAATAAGCCTGTATACTGAATCTCTGGCCCAATGTCCGTCCATATCTGTCATTACAGTCATTCCGCTGTTTTCCATAACCGCATACTTGCTGAAATGAGGCAGCATTACAGTAATTGTGCCCTTCTCCTCGTCAACAGTTCCCCCGACCAGATTCCAGTTTCCTGTCTTTTCGTTGTACACATATATTCCGATTTTATTAATATCTCTGACTTTGTTTTTATCGAAGAAAAATGTAAGTTCAATGGGGGAGTTGAATTGGTATCCCCCGGGTACCCTGATGTCCATTATGCTGCTTATGAAATCCTTATTACCGCTTTGCTGCCTGTATTGGAGCAAATCCTTGATTTCATATACCTCTAAGTACCCATTGGCAAATGTCTCATTGCCGGTAAATCTGAGCTGAATTAGACCGGGTATGGTTATTTCATCATTCGCATTGAAATTCAGAGATTTCCTTAGCAGGCTTCCTGTACTAATACCATTTGTATCTATATCCCTGGGGTAATCTTCACGGCTATCCTCATCCCGATTTGACGCATTAGACACCACATTGATAATTAGCGCATCTTCATAGCTCATATCCCCGGATAGCGAATATTGACCTTTTACTATAGCTTCACCAAGCTTTACCGCAGTCAGCAAACCATCCGGGGTGATAGACGCACTTCCTCCGGTATCTAAAAGCTGCCAGTCGGTTTTTTCCGTCTCCAGCAATACTTGGCTGTTATTATTTGTGATACCGTAAAGCTTCAGCTGTATACTTTCTCCTACCCTCAGCTGCTCTATCTGAGGCATTATCTGTACCCTTACTACATCTCCAAGATCTGAATTAAATACTTCGGTTGAATATTCAGTTCTGTTGCCGGCTAAATCCATCGCTGCAACAGTTATTGTTTCCCTCTGTGTATCTGAAAGTATAAATTCCTCGTTAAAGCTTCCGTCTTCTTCCACAGCCATTTCTGTTCCATTTACATAAAGCCTGCTGCCCGGTGTTGTCTTTCCCGATACCAAAACTTTTCCTGATTTTATATTGTCACTGCTGTTTGGACTTTGTACCATCAAGTCCGGTGCTTTGTTGTCATAGTAGAATTCGTAAGACTTCAAGGTTTTGTCACCATTTGCCTTTACAGCTTCTACCTCTACCAGATTGCTTCCGACTCTCAGCTCCAGCTCTTGTATGATCTCCTTACCGGTGAAATCAGCCACATCATCTCCGTTAACATAGAATACCACATCTGCATTTGTATCTGACTGATAGCTGCAAATAACAGTATCGGAATTGGTATATATTATATCAATATCGTTTTCGTCTTTTTCCACATTAACACTTCCATATTCGGAAGAAAAGCTTACAGTAAACTCAGGAGGCTCCGGTACCGGAAGGTATACTTCCCCTGTATATGCCGGCTCGCTTATATGCTCAATTTCTATGTCCTTTTCCGGATCTTCCGGATCGATAACTACCGATTTATTTACTGCATAGATTGCAAACCTATATGATCTGTCTAATGTCCAACCATATTCTAACTCTTCGGGACTTGTAGAAGTCCCATCATCCTCTGACTTTTTTGGAATTATCTGTGTCCCTCCGAATATCGTATTGGATTCGGTCCCTTCCACGCTTACCATAGCTTTGACAGTATTATCAATCTTTTCGCTTTCATCCACGGGATAGATACGATATTCATCCGCGCCCTCAACAGCTGTCCATTCCGCTTCCATCATACCGTTACCTGCCGGCTTCACCGTAAAGTCTGCTGGGGTATCCGGTGCCGCGGAATCACTTATCTTAAAGGGTTCCGTAAACATTTCGTCAAAGGAAAATGTATCTGACCCATCAATACCTGATCTTCTGACCTCTCCCCTTACCTTATACATTCCCGTAGTTGCACTTGCGGGTATATCACATTCGAAGGGTCCCGATCCTCCGGGCAGGTCCTTTGCCAGCTCAATCATAGCTGATGTGCCGTCTTCTTTTACAAGATACAATGATACCGTGCTGTCATCGGTTACATTAAGCTTCCAATCTATACTTATACACTCACTTTTCTCTTCGGAAATAGATGCGGAAATAGATTCAAAAGCAGCGGGGACTTTGACTTTACACGGTGTCACAGTAAGATCATCCTGATCGGATTTTATTGTCCATGTACCTGTGGTTGGAGAAGGAATGGTTACAAATAAATACTTTTCTTCTTTTCCCGAAGCTGATTTATCCGCCGGAATAACCTGATTCCTGTAATTTACTCCATCGGTCAAGATATATTCAGTTGTTCCGTCAGGCATAGTCACCTTGATATCCGGCGTTTCTGAAGAAATATATTTCATTTCAATTATTGCCGATTCATAGCTTCCGTCAATTGTTACATCATAATTATGGGTATAGGTTCCCAAGGCTAATGCTTTACCCATACTACCTGCATAGCAAACATTATAGGAAGGATAGTAAGGCACAATTTCCTTCAGCCTTTCAATATTGGTACCATAGGTAACCGTTACATCCCTGCCCCGTTCATCCTTTGTTCTGACCGTATAAATTCCTTTACTGCCAACACCTGAATTAGATCCTACACTAAAATCAACGTCATGATCTTTCCATGTATAGGTTATCCCAACTCCGACTCCCAAAAATCTTATGCTGCCTTTTATTCTGCTGGTGGACAATTCAGCACCGAAGCTTGAAATCTCTTTTCCTCCTACGAACCACACATAATCCGGTATCTGCACCTTAGCGTTTATTGAGCCTTTGATTTCGTGACTGCTTATGCCAAAATATGCATCTGCAATAAGAATGTCAAGAACATTCAAATCCGCCTCAATATAACCGCCGCTGAAATCAAAGTGGCCGATAATATCTCCCACATCAATAAAATAAATATATGCATCTCCCGATAGGTCAAGACCGCTGCAGCTAAGTATAGCCTCAATGTCCCTCAGCCCTACCAGGGTGTATCCTTTTATCCTGAGGTTGGCAGTCAGCAAATCTATAATATTAGCCCGGACTGCGATACTGGACCCTGTAGGCAGAATGCCGTACTTCAGTGAATCAAACATGGATCTAAGGCCATATATGCCGCCGCCGATTTTTTCAAAACCCAGTCCGGTACTTCCGATTGGCTTCGGTATTTTTCCATAATTATTGCTGAACTCAAAATAGTCCGGGTACAAATTTTTATCAAATCCCATTTTTGCATTTATATCCAATAGCTTGAGATTAATGTTTTCTGCCTTTGTCTCGAAGCCATAGGCTCCTTTTATTGTGTTTATAAAAAATGTAATCTTGGTCATAGATTTTGTTGCATAGTCTTGTGACTGGAAGCCCCCTAACTTCCATCGGGGAAAAGGTATTTCAATTTCTGCATCTATATCGATTTTTTCATTGGTCAGGCTTAAATCCTTCAAGTCCGATTTCATAGATCCTGTCCCAAGACCTGTCAGAAAGTTGAAATACTTGTTCTCAAGCTCCAGTAATCCGTCTATTTTGACTTCCCCGTTATTTTGAATTTTTATCTCCTTTACAATTATGGGAAAGTACCCTACTTTTATTGTAGTGATATCGTTGAATTCGCCCTCCTGATCCTTAATTCCGGCAGTTGAAGAATCAATAAGAAAATACCCCTTCTTCAAAGTGACTTCCATGCTGCTTCCCATAAGCGAAGACTGCATATAAAGCTCGCCGTTTCCTTTTACTTCATAGCTCTGCCCGTTCTTGTGAACAGACAGCACATTTTCCCCATAGCCCTTATAATAAATATCGTTATTAATTGCTATGGTATCACCGTATATCTCATAATTATCCCCGGAAATATCTTTTATCTTTCCTCTTATAATCAGCTTTGCATTGCTTTTTTCCGCCGGGGTGAGCTGGGATTCATTCTCATACAGCTTTACGCTTTGTACTCCCGAGCTTTCCTCCTTTATTGCCATAATCCCATAGTTCCGCGATTTATACTTTGTATCAGAGGTCAGGGATATCTCCTGAGGCAAGGTATAATCCAGCATATCCTCTCTATGGTTTATTGAAACCCTGTAGGTTCCGACAGCAAAACCTTTAGGAACTTTTAGACGTATCTGATTATCATTTACTATGATAATATCCTCCGGGGCAAAATAATGAACCATGCTCCCCTTTTTGTCCATTAAGCCCATTTCATATCCGCTTTTGTCCTTAAGCTTGTCAAAACCATGGCCTATCAGCTGAAGGGCATTATTTTCATCTTCATAGTATAGATTCCGCGGAACTATATCAGTATATCCGATTTCAAAGTTATTGTTCTCAAATCCTGGTATGATAATGAACTTCTTAATTGCTTTCAGTTCCCTGCTCATATCTGCGATTCGTATCATGTATTGGAGCACTTTGAGCTTTTGGCTGTTTAGGGCTTTTACCTTCCATTTAACTGTTTCTTTTCCATTTGTATTAATTCTGTAGAAATACTTACTGCTTTCTTCTCCTTCCGCTATCTCCAGTCCCTCAGGCAAAACCAGCTCTGCAGTTATACCCGCCAGCTGGGTTGAGTTTGTAAGGCTGTTGTCCAGCTCCATTATTATTTCAAAGGGGTTGTCCTTATACCTGTCTCCTTCGATAGTCAGCTTGGAAGGAGCCAGTACATTCGTATTGAAGGTGCTTCCGTCACTGTTTCCGATATTCCCCAAGCCGTAATATGTCTCCACCTGCATTGTCTCTCCTGGCTCCAGGCTCTTTGGTTCCCAATAAAGGGCTGCAGCCGAGTCTGAGCTCTTATAATCATTCAATGAAGATGCGATGTTTCTCTCGGGATCAATGGTATAATCCCATTTTGTCATGGACAATGCACTCCAATGTGCAATAGTCATCCTGTTCGGCGGCGTGTTCCCCCAACCCTTAAGAAAACCATAGGAAACAACCTTTGGATTTTCCGCAGAATCAACAGTCCTCCAATATCCCGGAATATCTTCTCCGGAAACTTCTGTCTCGAAGGATATGTCAGACTTCCCATCCAGGGAAACCTTTGATCCGTCATTATCCCCAAGCATGGTATCCATCAGGATTCTTGTTCCTATTGACTTGCTGCTTGTCCCTTTGTTGGTAATTATGTAGCTTATCTTAACATTGCCCACATCACTGCTGGTCACATTATCAGTCATCTCCAGTCTTTGGGTTATCTCTATACCCTCTGACCTCCAGGTTGAGGTGTTGACCATTCCTTCTGTCTTAGGGGTATCTGTAAGGCCCCCCTCCATAATTAACCCGCTGTATGAATTGCCGTATATATAATCCTTCCCGTCTATCCTGAATGTAGTAAAGGTGGTTTCAGGAATGCCCTTCAGGTAGAGCAAGGATTTGTTGTCGTCCTCAGGTCGGTTGGGAGACCCTGCAACCGTCTTTATTGCATATCTGCCGTCATCCCCATTGACTAACAGCTCAATTGTATCGTTCTTTATCGAGTATACTTTTGGCGCTGCGGCATTGACGGCTTCCGGTACAATTCCGCTGAAAATACTAAGAATCCAAATTACCAACATTAATGCAGCTTTTAATCTCCTTCTCATATCCCCACCCCCTTACTCATTGATATAAACTTGAATGCTTTTTGTTCTCCGATCCCTGTCCTGTACGAAGAAGGTATACCATCTGCCTGCCTCCAGCCAGACATTCCCGCCTGCAGCTATGGTATTCCCGTTTCCCTTAAACCAGGCTATTGTCCTTCTGCCTTCACCCCATTTGATCACGAAGTCCCCTTCATTTCCAAGGGCATTTGCCGCAATATTCCTTGCGTTCAAAAGCATCATTGATCCTTCTGCCGCCTTGCCGTTCAGCAGGAGCACCAGTTCACCGGATTCTAAGACTCTCACAGTCCTGGTTTCCTCCGCACTATTGCCTACTGCATCAGAAACCTTGTATTTTAATAAATAGGTTCCTGCTTCAGCGGTATTTACGCTTCCTTCAACAGTTACCCTGCCGGTTATATCTCCGTCAATATTGTCGGTAGCTTTGTACCCTGCTTCCACATAAGGCTCATCAAGCATTATGCATTCGTATGAGTTTCCCTTCAAGGATATTTGCGGCCTTTCTTCGTCTATATTCCATACCTCCGCATTAAGGCTTACTATATTGCCCGCCTCATCTGTAATCCTGAAAGTGAAATATCCGTTTGTATAGAAGGTTCTTGCAGTCATCCCTCCGTTATTCGTAATAATAGCATCGGAATCAGCCTTTAATGTCACGGTAACCGGTCTGCTGGTCATTTCGGTATGGCTATACTCCAATGATCCTTTGGGAGGAATCTTGTCTATCCGGTTTACAGATGCTACAGCTTGCCCTCTGTTTCCCGCATCGTCTTCAAATTCAAAGGTAAACTCTCCGTTTTCGGTAAATATGTATTCCATCTTGCCGTTATTATTCAATACCCTTCCGGGTTCGTCCAAAGTTAATACAGCCCTGACATCCTGATTTGTAATACCGTCCGGATCATATTCTATAGTTCCTACAGGTGCTTCTCTGTCAATATAGTCTACAGTATATTCCCTGCTTGTCTCATTGCCTGCAGTATCAATAACAGTTATCTGTATCCTCTTATTCTCAGTGCATATATAAATCAGCTTTCCTTCAGAAACGGTCAAATTCTCCGCTTCCATATTGTAATCCACTGATGCAATTCCTTTGTCATCGCTGTAGCTTATGGTAAGAGTCACATCACTTTGGGTAGGATACACTATGTCCGCAAGAATCTGAAGCTTTGGTGCTATTTTATCAATCTTGCTTACCGCAGCTTTTGCAAAACCCTTATTGCCCATAACGTCCGCAAAAACAAAGGTAAACTCCCCGTTTTTATCAAAGGTATAGCTGTCGCTGCCGCCGTTATTTAAAATGGTATAGGGACCTCCTGAGGCCTCAGGAATAAGTTTTGCTGTCACGCTTTTATTTATTGGTATTGCATCCGGATTCACCACTTTTATTCCATCTATATAGTATTCGATGGTTCCGGCAGAAATAGTATTTGAAAAGTCTGTTACCTCTGCCGTTGTTTCGCCCTTATTCCCTGCTGCATCCGAATATTCAAATACGAAGGCACCGTTTTCCACGAACTCGAAGGTATCAGAGCCATTATTGTTCAATATTATTACTTCCTCTGTTTCCTTGGGGAAGAATACCCTTGCCGATATAATGTTTTTATCGGTATCCCTAATATACTCAATTTCACCTACCGGTGCATTTTTATCAATATTTGATACTGTGACTGTTTTATAACCAATATTCCCCGCTTCATCCATAAGCTCAAAGGTAAATGAACCGTTTTCCGTGAACTCCAGTATGTTGGAGCCGTTATTGTTTTTGATTTTAACCTCTTTCCCCCTGTCGTCATAGGTCAGAAGTTCCACTGTGACATTCTGATTGGTAAGCTCTGTCGTACTTAATATCACTTCTGCTTCCGGGGCTGTTCTGTCAATGTTATACACGCTGCCTGTAACAGTTATAGTGTCCCCGTCGGACAGTACCCTTATAGACACAGGGAACTCACCGTTTTCTGTAAATTCATGGGTATATCCGTATACTTCTTCCGCAACAGTCGGACTTGTGATAATTGCCCGATCTGAAAAGGTTGTGTATTCAGCGCTTATATCGTTATTAGTAAGCTTTCCATCATTGTTATAAACAATGTTGGCATATTTTTCCGCTGGGGTAATGGTATATACTTCAGCAGTTGCTATTCCGTTATTTCCTGCCTTATCCTCAAACATAAAATCAAAGCTTCCGTTTTCTTCAAAAACATGCCTGAAGCTTCCGTTGTTATTTGTCACCTTTACCGGCTCATAAACGGACAGATAAACTGTAACCGGTGCGGTATCCGAGGAGGTATATATAATACTTCCCACCGGCGGAGCTTTATCTATATTCTTAACCTCTGCTTTTATGCTTCCTTCATTGCCGAGATTGTCCCTGAACCGGAATAAAAACTCTCCGTTATCGTTAAAGATATGAGTGTCCCCACCTTCGCTCAGTATGACATACCCGTTGTCATCCTCCAATTGAAGCTGTGCGGTAATTGACTCATTGGTCCATTGGTCTCTTGGAGCAATAATTGACGGATTCTCAGTCCATACATATTTAACGACTGCTTTCGGGGGATCTTTGTCAATGTTGTTTACTTCCGCCGTAATCCGTGTTCTGTTCCCGGCTTCGTCGGAGATTATGAATTCAAACTCCCCATTGCGGTTGAATACAAATTTATATTTTTCTCCATCCAACGATGCATGGGACTTATTCAACAAGTCAACGCCGAAATTGTCATCCATGGTAAGTGCAGCTGTTACATTCCCCTTGGTTGGCACAGTCACATCATAGGTTACCTCCCCTGTAGGCGCTGTCCTGTCCAATATTATCGAATCCGAATAAATCTCCGACAGGTTCCCCGCTTTATCCATGAACCTTACATATACCCTCTGCTCGACCTCATCGGTACCCGAAAGTGTCCAATTGTAGTAAGCTATACCATTCTCAAAAATAATATCCTTCCAGGCTTCATCATCAATAGAAGCTTCGGACAGAAGAGAACCGTCATCAGCCAGTACGGTTTTGAAGACCTTGTTTCCCGCTTCTGCAAGCTCATCTACAGTAAGCTTCAAAGACACTTCAAGGCTGTTTGTAAAATCCTTCTCAAAGCTGACGCTTCCGGCAGGCTTTGTCGCATCTATATCAAAGACTTCCGGGCAATGAATAATCCGCTCATTTCCCAAAGCATCCTGAAGCATTACGGATAAATACCATTTGCCCTCTGTAATGGAATCTTCCGGATATGCCACATCTCCGAAATGTATCACCTCTCCGGAATCTGATATAGTGTCGATATCTATCCATGTTTCCGGTTCGCCCCCCGGAGTATCTGATATTCCATATCTGAACAATGAGATATCGCTGTACTCATCCTTTAGTCCCGAATAGCTGAACATAACAGTATTTAACTTCTTGGAAGCATCGCAGACAATCGTCACTTCCGGAGGACTGTTGTCAAAACAGAACTCTACAGGGTTGCCGTCTATAGACAAAATTTCTTCTAAAACATTTTCGGCATAATCTTTTACCTTTATTTTAAGATAATATATACCGTTGAGGTTCTCGTTACCATATACTTTTATTCCGGGAAACTGATCATTTTCAGTCTCAAAGTCTGCGGATATAACTTCTCTGCTGTCTGCATCTATCCAATTTACAGATACTTCCTCATTTAACAAATTTGCTCCTGATATATTGTCAATTACATGCACTTTAACACTATGGTCCCTCTTATAATTCTCCGGTTCAAAAGGCTCCCCATCAGCCGATCCCATCAGTATAAGCTCCGGCGGTTCAAAATCATACCAGATTGTATTCCCATACTCGGTATAATTGTAAAATTCATCATAATACCTGGTAACCAGCTTGTAATGCCCTGATAGTTCAACACCATCAAGTACTCCCATTATATTTGCAGTCCGTTCTTCTCCTGTGCCTTCCAGATCAAGGACCTTCCACATGCCGCTGTCTTTAATGCCTTCCGATATATCAGGTTCAGCAATGGGTTCAAAGTCCAATATCCCATCTTCCATGGTTGTCAGCAAAGCATATAAGAACTTGTTCTGCAAAGCTCTGTCCTTCACCTGATAATGTGCTGATGCAGGTTTTCCGTCAATATCTTTAAACTCACTATAGGTAACGCGGGGGCCTTCACAATCGAAATAAAAGCCCTTTCTTATAATCACTTCTTCATCTGTTCCGTTCACTGCCAGTATATTCAAATAATATATACCTTCTAAGGGAGTATCTTCCCTTACTGTTTCAATTGTGTACTTACCATCCTCTCCGGGCAATACGACTTTTTTGAAGCTGCTGCTGTCGATGTTGTATGCTTCCCTGGTCCATATGTATTTAACCTCATCCACACCGCTTTCAATATCTTCAGCACTGAAGGAAACTGTACGGCTTGTAGTATAAAGAGTGTCTTCGGATGTACTGATATCCACTTCTCTCCCATCCTCATGAATACTCTTATCCCATGTTATTACCGGAGGGGTACTGTCCTTCTGATTGACCTTTCCGTAAAAGAATCTGTTACCGTAAGGGCTCCTTGCTTCATCATTTACTTCCGCATACAGCCGGAATTCCTGATAAGGAGGTATTTTGCTTCCGTTGGGTATGGCTAAAGTTACAATATAAGTTGTTTTGGTTCCATCACTAACTCTATGAGCAGTAGCATCATTCAGAACTATGCTTTTTTCCTCTTCTCTTACTGCAAAGCCTGTTGAATTCATATATTCCCAGAAGTAAGTAAGAGTAACAGGAGACTGCTCTTTCCCCATATCTTCTTCCTCTGCAACTATTTGCACCGACGATCTTCCCGGGGCGTACTCCTCATAGCTGTCCCACGATGTGACTATAACAGGAGAAGCATTATCAAATTTTATATTGTAATGCTCAATATTTGGCTTCATTATGCCAGAGGGGCCCTGATTTCCTCCCAGATCCTGCACAGCATAATCAAAGGGGCCTGCTGCTCCGATTGGCTCAAGGCTGTCCATAAACTTGATTTTGTTATCTTCTCCGCTGATTTGACATTTATGACCGAGAGGTATGCTGTATTGATGTGAGGTTGAATGTGCTGTGTAATGCCAGGAGGTACTGTCTATTTCTGCGTATACTCTATTTCCATATTGATTTAAAACGTTAGTATTCAGAGTAATCTCGGGATAGTTTACTCTGACAGGCTCATTAAATCTTATATTCCCATATATGGTGTCCGCAGGATTCACCCAGTTGTCCAGATATTCTCCGGAAACTGTATCCTTTTTAAATGGCACCAAATTACCTTGCCAGTCTCTTATCTCTGTTACCGTTGCTTCGGTCATGACAGGGGGATTTTCATCTACAAGCCACAATAATATATTATCCAGATATACATCCAGATCACTGCCGCTCTCCCGAAATGCCGTTATGACAGCCTCTACCTTTACAGTATCCGGGGGAAGAGCTTTTGTCGGCATGTTAAGCCGTCTCCAATACTTTTCTCCGACATAACTGCTTGAACTGAATATTGTAGACCATTTTCCGTCCGCTTTGATGCTGTATATGCTTACTACAAACCTGTCCTCATCGTCACTATCCCATCCGAAATAGTCCAATAAAAAGTTGACCTGCAGCTGATTCAGGCTGCACAAGGTTCTTTGATCCGCATTCAAGGTAACCGTTTTGGAAATAACTGCATCACTCATTTCCCTTGTTCCATCACCTGCATGCTTGAAATAATAGAAGGAGCCGGAATTACCGCTTGAAGGGCCGTTCTTCAAAGAAGTGGCAGAAGCCAGCTTATTTATCACATGCTCCCACGAGCCCGGTGAGCTTCCATTATCATTTATCAGATACATATCCAATCCCCCGTAAACATTTATCCCTGAAAATGCCCAGCAGGTTGTAAGCATTAATGCAAGGAACAGAAACAGCTTTATCTTTACGTTTTTCAACCTCATCCCTCCCTATTTGACAGAGGTGCCTTATTGTATGTATAGTTATATACATTATAACATTTTTTTACATTGTGCAGCAATGTACTAAAGTACAGTCGATCGTGTCAATTTACTATAGGAAAATAAGAATTAGACTTCACCTTCATTAATATATCAACAACATATCTCAGCAGAGCTCTTTCAATGCCTTATAAAGTCCCGTTATCCTTCCTATTTTGAAGAC
>JBMNTI010000045.1:0-18057 GCA_050945655.1 Acetivibrionales bacterium
TGCATATCGGAAATTGAACTGATTGAACAATGATAATGATAATAATTGATAAGAAATGACGAAGCTTATTTCTGATAAAATGTTAAGAAAACGCAGTATATATGGAGATATCACGGATAATCTCAGCAATTAATTATTACTCCTGTTTTCTGACTATCTGGTATGGTATTATTTAATAGAATTATACTGATTTAATGTCCTAACTTATAATAAAAATAAGCACTTTATTTAATCTAGAGGCACCTGTATTCTAAAGAAGGCAGGTGCCATGAGGAATTTTTATGATTAACACAAACGAGGTTTTAAAGAAATATGGACTTAAGCTCACAAAATCATTAGGCCAAAATTTTCTAACCGATATCAATATTATCAGAAAGATAGTTGAAGCTGGAGAGGTGGACTCCTCTGATCTGGTTGTTGAGATAGGTCCGGGCATAGGCTCCATGACTGCGGAAATCGCAAAGCTTGCGGGGAAGGTTATTGCAGTGGAAATCGATAAAAACCTGATACCGGCGCTTAACGAAAATCTGAGCTCCTTTTCAAATGTTGCTGTTGTAAATGAAGATATTATGAAAGCAGATATAAAGGAACTGGTTAATGGCTGGTCAGGCCCGTTAAAGGTCATATCAAACCTGCCCTATTATATTACCACTCCTATTATTATGATGCTTCTGGAAGGGGATATAGCTTGGGACACTTTGGTGTTTATGGTGCAAAAGGAAGTTGCACACAGGCTTGCGGCCTCTCCATCCACTAAAGATTATAGTGCATTGTCGGTAGCTGTGCGTTACTATGCCGATCCAAAACTTGCATTCACGGTCTCAAAAAATTGTTTTATTCCCAAGCCCGATGTGGACTCGGCCGTGGTCAGGCTTAAAAAGCGCGAACTTGCCTGTGTGCGGGATATTGACAAAGAACTGTTTTTTAAAATAGTAAAGGCATCCTTCGGTCAAAGACGCAAAACCCTTCTTAATTCACTAGGTTCCCAAAACTGGTTGGACGGAGGAAAGGAACGCCTGAGAAATGTTCTTGTTAAACTCAGCATAAAGGAAAACACCCGTGCCGAGGAACTTACCATAGAGGATTTTGCACGTCTGAGCCGTGAGCTTGAGAAATAATCTGCCTGTAAAGAATTAAAGGGAAATGTTATATCATCCTGATTTGGTGCGTATACTTTCATGAAAGGACTAATCAGGTGGTACTATGCAGGCAGGTTTTGCAAGGAAATACGCCATAATGGAGGAGCTTGACGGAGGCTTCAGTACCGGAAGCACACCCGAGGCTTTTGTGCGTTTAGATTCCTGGGAAGGCAGGATACAGGCCTCTATTCACGTTAAAGGCCTGAAACAGGGGCCGTTTAAATATGTCCTGTATTTGATTTTTGCACGAAATGAAAAGCTTATACCAATCATGGCGGGGACAGTAAATAGCTCCTACAGCGGTATGCAAAGCGGGCTTGAAGTTGAGGCCGAAAAATTAAGAAACAATAGTCTAAAGCCGGATGCGATACGTTTTGCCGCGCTGACAGCCGAAAGCCAGAACAAAAAATGGATTCCGCTCTTTGCAAGCTTTGAGAAAAGTCATAAATGGGATGAGAGCATAAGACAGGCAATACTTATGGGTTCCGGCGGAGGAGAAAACCACAAAATCCTCGAACCGGATATATCTGCCGGGAAAACAACCGGCTCACAGATAAATTCAACGGTTTTGAAGAATGATTCTGCTTCTGCCACTCTGCTAAGTGAGCAAGCATCAGATAAAGCCGTGCAGCCCGACTCAATTAATTATTCTTCAGTAGTATATCAGGAAGCTGATTTGCCTAAGCCATACTATGAAAACAGAACGGCAAAAAGAAATGATTCACCACAGGGCATAAGCAATGTGGAAAAGCTGGAAGGGCTTTTAATAAATAATTTTGAGTCCCATACCCCCTTTAAAAGATCCAGCAGAGGATATTCATGGTATCGGGTTTCGGACTTGGCAAAGCTCAGCAATATTATGTATATGTCAGGAATAAATGTGCCCTTGTTTGCCAATCCCAAAATCTTAGTCGGGTTATTCAAATTCAAACACATTCTTGCAGGCCTGTATCGAGGCAATGATGGCAGCGAATATTATGTGATAGGTGTCCCGGCCAGGAATGAAAAAGATAACAAGCCCTTTGACAATGCCTGCCGGTGGGCGCCGGTGCAGGATAATACCATACGTGATATGGGCGGATACTGGTTGGTTTATGTAAGTCTTAAATCCGGTGAAATCGTTGTATGAGAATTCCCATAGGTTTGACAACAGTAATTGAGGAAGTCTATACTTAAAATACATGTGTAACCTCTGCCCGCAGCCTAAGAGGCGGGGGAAATCTTTACTCTTGCTATAAGGAGGACAAGCCTATGGGAATAAGTATTGCCCGTTATATCGATCATGCCGTGCTTAAACCTGAAATGTCACGGGATGAAGCTAAGAAAGCTATTCTGGATGGCATTGACCTTGCGGTTAAGACCGTATGCGTAAGACCATGCGATATTGATTTTGCCGTAAACCTTTGTAAGGGGAGCCAAACCGAAGTATCATGCACACTGGCCTTTCCTCATGGATGCATGTTGTCGGATTCCAAGGCTTACGAAGCCTCCCTTTATGTAAAAAAAGGGGTGACCGAAATTGATATGGTTGCCAATTTCGGATATATAAGATCCGGCTTATGGGACCTGGTCCTGAGTGATATCAAGGCAGTTTCGAATATTACTAAACAGGCCGGGGTTCTTTTGAAAGTAATATTTGAAACATGCATATTGAGCGTGGAAGAGATTAAGAAAACCACAGAGATTTGTATTGAAGCCGGCGCCGACTTTGTAAAGACCTCCACGGGCTTTCATAGTAAAGGAGCCACCGAGGAAACGATAAAAGCAATGATAGATGCCGCAAAGGGACGTATTAAGGTTAAAGCTTCAGGTGGCATCAGGGACCTGGAAACGGCGCAAAAATATATCAGCCTTGGCTGTGAAAGGCTTGGGGTAGGTTATTCTACGACCCCCATACTGGTAGCAGGCGAGGGGCAGTCTAAGGAAGCTTATTAAAGCCTTTGCTGAAATAATCGCTTCTGAATTTGGAGGGCGATACCCCTTTTACTTTCCTGTATGTTTTTGAGAACTGAAGGGGATCCTTGTACCCTACCGATCTTGCAACGTCGCCTATACTGAGCAGAGGATTACCTAGAAGCTCGCTGGCCTTATTGATACGGTAGTTTATAATAAAGTCTCTTGGAGAAATTCCAAGATGACGTGAAAACAATGTTGACAGATAGCTTCTGTCAATTTTTAAGAAAGCTGCCATACCGTTTACCGAGAGAATCCCTGCATAGTTCTTTTCGATATATTCAACTGCCTTGGCCACATAGCGGGAAGAGTCGGGATTTTTATCATAAGCTGGCTCATGAGACTGTTCCCTGTGGACCAAACGTGCTAAAAACTGATACAACAAACCCGACAGCATCAAATCCGAGGCTTGTACATTCCTTGCCTCGGTTATCATCTTATCAAGGCTTTCAATCAAGAGATCGCTATCAGAATAATTGAATATGGGGCAGGCAGGCGAAAGACCTGCCCTTATTAAAACCTGTTTTGCCTTAATACCGTGAAAACCGACCCATGAATATGTCCAAGGTGTATCAGTATCGGCTTTATAACAGACGATCTGCCCGGGACAGATCAAAAAGCCCTGCCCTTTATTGAGAGTATAAGTTTGTCCGTCAACAGTAAAGCAGCCTTTTCCTGATAATATAACATGAATGATATAATGATCCCGAACTCCGGGACCCCAGGAATGCTCAGGCAAGCATTCTTCAATACCACATCTGTATACGTTTAAGTCAGTATTGTCCTTCATTGAAATATAATATTTTTCTAGCAAGCCACTCATCCTTTTAGTTAACAAAAACCCATATAATACACACATTATAACATTTACCTGTTTGTTATGTAAATTTATAATTAGGGTGAAGTAAGTTAACAAAAAAGAGGTATTTTGTATGACTTTTGAAGGGATGATATTATGGCTGAATTAAGGTGGAACCCGCTCATAAAAGACTGGGTCATGATTGCATCACACAGGCAGGACAGACCTCAAATGCCTGAGAATTGGTGCCCTTTTTGCCCTTCAGGCGGTAATGTTCCTGATTATGAGGTATTGAAGTACGATAATGACTTTCCCGCACTTATGCAAGATCCGCCTGAGCCGGATAACGTTGCAAACGATTTTTTCAAAGCATACCCTGCCTACGGCAAGTGTGAGGTTATTCTTTATTCACCGAAACACACCATAACACTGCCTCAATTGTCCGATAACCATGTAAGGAAGCTTGTGAATCTATGGATTGAACGATTTGAGGAGTTGAAAAAAGATGAAAAAATAAAGTATGTTTTTATTTTTGAAAACCGAGGAGAGGTCGTGGGGGTAACAATGCCCCATCCCCATGGACAAATATACGGCTATTCTTTTGTCCCGAAAAGAATTGAGCTGGAGTTGGAAGCCTGCGGAGAATACCGCAAAACTACCGGAGAATGTCTTATTTGCAGGATATTGTCTGAGGAAAGAAGTTTCAAAAAGAGAATCATTTTTGAAAACGAAGATTTTACAGTACTTCTGCCCTTCTTTACAGAATATCCCTACGGAGTGTACATTATAAATAGGAACCACAAGCAGAATCTCACTCAGTTAAATGAAAGGGAAAAAGACAACCTGGCAAAGATAATCCGTCAAACGGTGGGAATGCTGGATTCTTTGTTTGATAAACCATTTCCCTATATGATGTGTATGCACCAGAATCCTGTTAACTGTGGCGACTTTTCTGAGACTTATCATTTTCACATAGAATTTTACCCGCCAATGCGTTCAGCTGTGAAACAAAAATTCAATGCTTCCAGCGAGACCGGTGCATGGGCTCATTGCAATCCTACCGCGCCTGAGGAAAAGGTAAAAGAGCTTAAGACCGCATACAAGAAATTTATGAAGAATGATGTGAAGCCGAATTAGAATATTATTTAGGAGGGTTCATCGTGAATAAGATAGAACTTATCCAAAAATTTTTAGGGTATTTTGGTGGGAGCAGCGAACAAATCCGGATGTTCACCTCCCCGGGACGTGTCAATTTAATCGGAGAACACACCGACTATAACGGAGGATTTGTATTTCCAGCCGCTCTTACATTATCAACAACAATAGTAGCCAGACCGAGTGCAGATAACAGAATAAAATTGATTGCCATCGACCTTGAAAAAATGGTAGAAGCTGATCTAGACAATTTATCCCAATATAAAAGCCTTAATTGGGGGAATTATCAACTGGGTGTGGCAGATGAACTTAAAAAAGCCGGATTTAATATCAGGGGCTGTGAACTGATGTATGACGACAAAGTGCCTTTGGGAAGCGGGTTATCATCTTCAGCAGCAATAGAAGTAGCAACTGCCATTGCCCTGGTCAGCCTGGGGGATGAAGCTATTGGTAAAACAAAAGCGTTAGACATGGTGGAAATAGCTTTAATATCCCAAAAAGCCGAGCATGATTATGTTGGTGTAAAGTGCGGAATAATGGATCAGTTTGCCTCTGCTATGGGGAAAAAGGAACATGCGATTTTTCTTGACTGTAAGGATTTGAGCTATGAACATGTCCCCCTTAAACTTGACGGCTATGCACTCGTGATAGGAAATACAAATAAGAAACGTAGTCTTGGAGAAGGTAAATACAATGAGCGCAGAGCCCAGTGTGAGGCAGGACTCGAAATCCTTCGGAGAGTTTTCCCTCAAGCGGCGAATCTGAGAGATATATCGATCTTTGATTATGAAAGCCATAAAAAAATGCTCTCCGACGAAACCATAAGAAAACGTGTCGAGCATATTATTTATGAAAATCAAAGAGTTCTTGACTCGGTTAAAGCCTTGAAGGAAGGAAATGTTAAATTGTTCGGAAAACTCATGGATCAATCGCATAATTCGCTCAGAGATTTGTATGAAGTAACAGGAAAAGAACTCGATACTTTGGTGGAAGAAGCCCGGAAAATTGAAGGTGTTTTAGGGTCTCGCATGACAGGAGCCGGATTCGGAGGATGCACGGTGAATCTGGTGGCAGACAGAAGAATAGAAGAATTCATATTAAGAGTAGGAAAGGCATATAAAGAGAAAATAGGATATGAAGCCAGCTTCTATATTTCGAACATAGGTGACGGCGGCCGGGAGATATAGTCTTCGGGCTGCTTTTTTAAAATAAAGGTAACATAACAATCATATCGGCGGGATATTAAGGGTTATATTTAGTGAAATTTGACGTATTTTTCTGTTGATTATACGGTGAAAATTCTATATAATGTTAAATAAATTTTTTCTGAAAGCATATCAGGCGATACGCGCATTTAAAAATATATAATGAAAGGGGTTTTAACATGGCCAGGAAGAATTATAAATTTGAAACATTACAGGTTCATGCAGGGCAGGAGCAGCCAGACAGCGCGACTGATGCAAGAGCCGTTCCCATTTATGCAACCACTTCCTATGTATTTAAGGATAGTGCTCAGGCCGCTGCCAGATTTGCACTAACCGAAAGCGGAAATATTTATACCAGACTTATGAACCCTACTTCAGATGTTTTTGAACGGAGAATAGCAGCTTTGGAGGGCGGGGCTGCAGCATTGGCCGCATCCTCCGGATCCGCAGCAATCAGCTATGCCATTCAAAACATTGCTGTCGGCGGAGACCATATAGTATCCTCAAATACCATATACGGAGGAACATATAATTTATTTGCAAATACCCTTGCCGACTTCGGAATAGAGACCACATTCGTGGACGGCAGCGATGTACTCAATTTTGAAAACGCAATAAGGCCTAATACCAAGGCAATATTCATGGAAAGCATGGGGAACCCGAACTGTGATGTCATTGACCTGGAAAAAGTGGCAGAGATTGCCCATAAAAATGGTATTCCTTTAATTGTTGACAACACATTTGCGACTCCTTATCTTCTTCGCCCTATTGAATATGGAGCCGACATAGTGGTCCATTCGGCAACAAAATTCATTGGCGGTCATGGTACTGTCATAGGCGGTGTCATAATAGACAGCGGAAAATTTGACTGGACACAAAACGATAAATTTCCCGGCCTTTCAAAGCCTAATCCAAGCTATCACGGAATTGTATTTTCGGAAGTTTGCGGGAACCTGGCTTATATTGTTAAAATGCGCACTACCCTTATGCGGGATACCGGAGCTTCAATCAGTCCGTTCAACTCCTTTTTGCTCCTTCAAGGGCTTGAAACACTGTCCCTCAGAGTTGAGCGTCATGTGGAGAACGCATTAAAGGCTGTTGAATACATGTCAAAGCACCCCCGGGTTGAAAAGGTAAATCATCCGTCCTTAACCAGCCATAAAGATCATAATCTCTATAAAAAATATTTCCCAAACGGTGGCGGATCAATATTTACATTCGAAATAAAGGGCGGCTCTCCGGAAGCACAAAAATTCTGTGAGAGTCTGGAAATGTTTTCTCTTCTTGCAAATGTGGCCGATGTCAAGTCATTGGTTATCCATCCTGCATCCACAACACACTCTCAGATGAATGAGAGAGAATTGCTTGAATGTGGTATTAAACCGAATACAATACGGCTTTCTATCGGAACCGAGCATATTGATGATATTATTGCAGATTTAGACCAGGCATTTGAATCAATAATATAAATATAAAAGAAATAAAGAGCTTTCTTTTATGTGAAGTGAGCCTTAAATCCTATTGTTTTGGGTACGCTTGATATATAAAGCTCTTTTTTATTAATAAAACAAAATAAAAAGCAAATAATTGCATGAAACAGTCAAAAACTATATAATAGTAAAATCAACAAAAACAATGTACGGTTTTTTGTACAATATTTTTATAAATCGGAGGAATCAGCATGGCAGGGATTGTTGTAGTAGGAACCCAATGGGGAGACGAAGGAAAAGGGAAGTATATAGACATTTTATCCGGTGATTCGGATTTTGTTGTTAGATATTCCGGAGGTAACAATGCCGGACATACCATAGTTTACGAGGGCACCAAATATGCTTTTCATCTCCTGCCTTCCGGGATGTTAAGAAAGGGCAAGACTTGCATCATAGCAAATGGTGTGGTGGTTAATCCTTCGGTTTTGCTTGCGGAAATGAACAGCCTTAAAAAGCATGAAATAGAAACAGCGGATTTGCTGATAAGTGATAGAGCCCATGTTATCATGCCATGGCATATAGCTCTTGATAATCTTCAGGAGGAAATGAGAGGCAGGGAAGAGCTTGGAACCACGAAAAGGGGTATAGGGCCTGCATATGCCGATAAGGCAGAACGGAGCGGAATCCGCATGGGAGATCTGTTGGATGCTGACTATTTCAAGAATAAGGTGTATGAGAATGCCAGAATCAAGAACTCAATAATAGAAAAGGTTTACGGAGGTACTCCAATTGACGCCGACAAGGTCATTGAGGAATATTTGGGCTACGCGGAGAAGCTTAAGCCATATATTACTGACGTAACCTCAATTATTCACAGAGCTTTGGAGCAGAGCAAGGTTGTTCTTTTTGAGGGAGCCCAGGCCACCTTCCTGGATCTTGATTTCGGGACTTATCCCTATGTTACATCCTCAAATCCGATTTCCGGTGGTGTATGCATCGGCGCGGGAGTTGGGCCAAGAATGATTACCGAAGTGTTAGGGGTTATGAAGGCATACACCTCCAGAGTAGGCTCAGGTCCCTTTGTTACCGAACTGCCAAATGATATCGGAGATAAAATTCGTGAATATGGTCATGAGTATGGGACTACAACAGGTCGTCCGCGGAGGTGCGGCTGGCTTGATCTGGTAATGATAAAATATGCCGCAAGACTCAACAGCCTGACGGGGCTGTGTATAAACCATCTGGATACGGTGGGAAAACTGGATGGCATAAAGCTGTGTGTGGGTTATAAGCTAGATGGTCAAATAATTGATTACTATCCCTCTAATTTAAAGGAGCTGGACCGCTGTGAACCGGTATATGAGGAATTCGAGAGCTGGAAGGGTGCAGATATCTCTAAGGTTAAACGCTTCGAAATGCTTCCCGAATCAGCCAAGCGATATATACGGAGAATCGAGCAGATTGTCGGTGTTCCCATAAAGTATATAGGAGTAGGATCGGACAGGGAACAGACAATTACCATGTAAGAATAATCTAAAGGGGCTGTCTCAAAATAGGCAGTCATCCTGAGTGAAGTGAAGGATCTTCAGCAAATCTGTGCCTAACAGCCTGATTTCTTGAAGATCTTCGGCCATTTATAGCCTTAGAATGACACGTTCCGTATTTTGAGACAGCCCCTTAATTATCAATTATAGTATTATACGATATCTGTATTGGATGAGTGTTACTTTATATAAATATCAAAAAGGCTGAACGATGCACTTTCTTTATTGATATTAAAGTCTAATTGAGTTACCCCTGCTACATCAAAGTCAAATTCCTGTGGTAAACTTCCTAGTTCTAAATTAAATGTCTTTAGTAAATTTCCGTCTCCATAAACATTTATAACTGCAGGATACAAATGTGAGCCATCTACTATCCCTATTTCCCCTTTAATATGAACATTTAAAACAATAAAATAACAAAAGGATGCGTAATGCATCCTTTTTATCTCTAGCTATTTTACAATTGGACGATTTCCTTCGGCTTTACCTCAAAAAGCCCGCTGAAAATTCTGTCATATCCTGTTAAGTTATCAGGCTTTCCAATAGCCACCGCTTTCATGCCGGCTGCTTTTGCCGCATCCAGCCCGGCTTGGGCGTCCTCAAATACAACACATTCTTCGGGTATTACTTTAAGCTCCTTGGCACACGCAAGAAAAACTTCGGGATCCGGCTTTGCTCTTGTTACCTTATTACCGTCAACGATGGCGTCGAAATAATGTTTTATTCTCAGATTCTTAAGGATCAATAATGCATTTTTACTGGCCGTTCCCAATGCAATCTTAACTCCGATATCTTTGAAGCCGTTCAGACATTCCAGAGTTCCTTCCAGTATTTCACTCTCGTCCATCTTGGATATGTATTCAACATACCAGCGGTTTTTACGCTCTGCCATTTCAGTCATTTCAGCCTCAGAAAAGCTGCCCAGTACACCGCCAACCTCAAGAAGAATCTCCAGAGAACGAATACGGGACACTCCTTTAAGCCTTTCATTATCCTTTTCGGTAAAGATAAAGCCAAGTTCATTTGCAAGTCTTTGCCATGCAAGATAGTGGTATTTAGCAGTGTCGACTATGACACCGTCAAGGTCAAATAAGGCAGCTTTAATACTCATGAAAGATTTCCTCCATATAGTTAATGTCACATAAATATCCAGCTATTCATCTCGAATTATAAAAGATTTAATCATTAAAGTCAAATAAACATAATCCAGCCAGGGCATTTACGCACCTATAACAGCAGAGGTAAGGCCTTTTGAATCATCTTGTAATTATATGCCAAGTTTTTTTATCAGATTTGTCTATAATATATAAATCTTATGCGGAAAATATATGTTAGAATTTATTGAGCATAGTCAAGCAAGTACCATTGGTTTGACAACGTAACTGTACGTTAGAGACGGATGCTGCGATTTACATGGCTGCAGGATAGGATGACGGACACAACTGCAAAGCCGGACGATTCCCGAAGTGCCGAACCGTGCATGAGCAAGCTGCAGAAACATACATTGTTTATTGATATGCTTTTAGCTTGGGAGGCTAGTATGAGTTTACTTATAAAAAATGATTGGAAAATAATACAGGAGGGCTTTTCGGCTGAAGAAAACCGCTTTTTTGAAAGCATAATGTCTTCCGGAAACGGCAGAATGGGATTAAGGGGAAACCACGAAGAGGATTATTCAGGGGATACCATGAAAGGCACCTATATTTCCGGTGTGTACTACCCTGATAAAACCAGGGTCGGTTGGTGGAAAAACGGATACCCCGAATATTTCGCAAAGGTCTTGAATGCCATTGATTTTATCGGTATTAAAATCAAGATTAACGAAGAAAATGTTGACCTGGCTCAATGCAAGTTCTCCGATTACAGGAGAGAACTTGACATGAAGGAAAGCGTTTTAAGAAGAAGTTTTACCTTTATTGATTCCAAAGGATCAAAATATGAAATAAAAACCGAAAGGTTTATTAGCTATGCCGACAGAGATATTGGGGCAATCAGGTATTCAATAACCAGCCTTGATGGTGACGGAGAGTTGGTGCTGCTGCCGTTTTTAAACGGTGATGTAAGAAATGAGGATGCCAATTATCAAGAAAAATTCTGGGAGTATGTAACAAGCTGTGCAACCGGGCATATTTCATATTTACATATGAAAACGCTGAAAACCGATTTTAACGTTGCGGCAGCCTTTGCATGGAATATAACCGGTGCGGGTTCTATTGAGAAAAAAGCGGTATGTTTGAAAAACGGAGAATTTGTCGGAACCAAAATTAAAACCAATATGCAAAAGGGTATTGCCGTTACACTTGATAAGTATGTTTCGGTAATAAGTGACAGATATTATGATATAGGAATCTTAAGCAAAATCGCAGAAGAAAAGGCGCAAAAATCCTTAGAAGCAGGATATGATAGGCTGTATGCTGTCCATAAAGAAAAATGGGCGGATATATGGAGCATGGGTGATATAACAATTTCGGAAGATGTGGCCGCACAACAGGGTATAAGGTTCAATATCTATCAGCTTAATTGCACTTATTCGGGGGATGACCCCCGACTGAACATAGGACCTAAAGGTTTTACCGGGGAAAAATACGGCGGGAGTACCTATTGGGATACCGAGGCCTATTGCCTGTATTTCTATCTGGGAACAAAGGAACCCCAAATTGCCAGAAATTTATTGGAATACCGGTATAACCACCTTGAGAAGGCTAAAGAAAACGCGGCAAAGCTCGGGACACGGGGAGCCCTTTATCCCATGGTTACTATGAATGGTGAGGAATGTCATAATGAATGGGAGATTACCTTTGAAGAGATTCACAGAAACTGTGCAATAACCTACGCGATAAAGAATTATACCGAGTATACAGGTGATGAATCATATCTGCTCCAAAAAGGGATAGATGTTCTGGTCGAAACCTCCAGATATTGGGTTTCGAGAGCTACTTACAATCTCGGCAAAAATGTGTATATGATTTTAGGTGTTACCGGGCCTAATGAATATGAGAATAATGTGAATAATAACTGGTATACAAACCGCATGGCAAAGTGGAGCCTGAAATATACCGTTGAAACGCTGGAGATGATGGCTGAAAAGCATAGATTATTATACCGGGAGGCTATTTACCGCCTTTGCATTTCACCGGGTGAAATAGAAAAGTTTAAGGATGTCAGCGAGAGAATGTATCTCCCTGAGGATAAAAAACTGGGTATATTCCTTCAGCAGGACGGATACCTTGATAAGGAGCTTGTACCGGTAAAGAATCTGAACCCGTCCGATATACCATTACATCAGAATTGGTCATGGGACAGGATACTTCGATCATGTTATATAAAGCAGGCCGATGTGCTTCAAGGCTTATGGTTCCTGAACGACGAGTTTACAATGGAAGAGAAGATCCGGAATTTTGATTTTTATGAGCCTTTTACAGTCCATGAATCATCTCTTTCCCCGTGCATGCATTCCATACTGGCTGCCGAAACAGGCCGTGGCGAAAAGGCCTACGAGTATTATTTAAGGACTGCAAGGCTTGATTTGGACAATTATAATAATGATACCGACGACGGCCTTCATATTACTTCCATGGCAGGTACCTGGATGAGTATTGTACACGGCTTTGGCGGAATGAGAATAAGAGAGGGGAAACTAAGTCTTTCTCCGTTTAAGCCCAAAGCATGGAAGGAGTATTCATTCTGCCTGGTGTTCAGAGGCCGCAGAATCAAAATTACCGTATGCGATTTGGGTACTACCATAGACTTGGAAAAAGGCCCGCCTGTGGATATAATCCTCTTTGGGAACATGGTGACGCTATTCGAGGGCGGAAACGATTTTTTCGCATGACATCGCCAGCGGTTCCTTCGAATGTATAACTGTGTTTGAGGCGGTGCAAGGTTCTTGACAAGATAAGCCGACCGCTTCAAAGAGCGACCACCGCAGGATAACTATATTAGGAAAGATTGAGCGACCCGTGAGCAAAAGACAACATGCCGGGACATGGCGGAGCGTAAGTCGAAGCCATGTCACTTACCGGTATTAATGATCAATTAGATTAGGGTGCTTAGAGGCGTTCGCCGTGAGATCTTGCACCCGCACAACTTTGTAAAATAATTGAGACGATTGCAAGGTTCTCTATGAAATTAGCCCGTCACTTCGATAGACTGTGCAAAAACTGTTTTAACATGCAGGTTATAATATTTTTATTATGCAATCGAAATAAGCGGCGTGGTTGCTGCGATTTAAAGCGAAGCAAGGATTGCGTAGCGAGCGCGACTGGAAACAGGATGTTGGAGATGGAGCGCTAAATCGCAGCAATCTACAGCCGCTAAACTTGCATAATTCAATAATATTGATAGTTTTTGCTCAGTCTGCCGTGGTGCGGTTAACGCGTTGGAATTCTGAGGCAGCCTCTTTTCGTTTGAAATTAGATTATTCGGAAAAACCGGTTATATTGCCAGATCCACATGCTGTATTGTTCCAACTTCGCCGTTTTCCTTCAAATAAATGCCTGTTGACCTAATCTGGCCCAAGGTGTCGTTTGCCGTATTCTTCAGGCCGAATTCCGAGCTGACGTTTCCCAGATAAATGGCACCTACTCCAACTTGTCCTAATGCAAGAAGAGTTTTGTTCCCTTCATCATCCAGAGTCCATATCCTTAGTTTGTTGAATATCTCGTCATTCTCATCTATCCAGCCGTTTTGATCCTGGTCATAGACGGCAAGCTCATTAAACCCGTTCCCGCTTTGAGGGCCAAAGAGTTCGCTGCCGTCGTCTATGATATTGTTATTGTTGCGGTCTAAGGCTAAAAACCCTGAACCCATACCGGTAAAGGCAATATTATCCTCCTTACCGTCACAATCAATATCAAAGTAGTAGCTTCTGTCACCCAGTAATGAGGAAGCATTTTTAAAGTTTATAATGAGTGGGTCAAGCAGGGCATCACCCGCACGAATAGATAAACTTTCACTTCTTATAAACTCCCGGCTGACATGAAAAGAAAGATTAAAATTAATAGTGCGGCCATCGGCTGTAGTCACGCTTCCCGAAGAATTAAAAGCCAAGCTTTCCGCTTCCCGGTAGAATTCATGGCGGTCAATCTTAAGTCCCCAGCCTTGAGGCTGTCTGACAGGTATCCGGCCCTGTTCATGGGAAGCTTTGACATTTTTAAGTTCATCAAGCTCTTCATCGCTTAATTCTTTGGTATCCAGGACTTTTAACCTGATTCTTTTTCCGGTAAGTACATAAATAAATTTTTCTATAAGCCGTATTTTTTCCTTATCCTTTTCACTGAGTGAGAGCACGCAGTCATCGGAAGCCGGCTCGGATCGTGAAACGGACGCATTTTGCTGAAGTGATTTGCCTTTATCGGATATGTCAATTAGAACGTTTTCTTTCGTACTTAAATTCTGATTCTGTGTCCAGAACTGAACTGTTTCTTCTGCAGAGTGCTGCCTTGCAGCAGACCATCGTGCGTCCATTTGGACGCGTGAATCCGTAATCTTCATAAGACATGCCTCCTTGCAAATCAAATATCCTTATTTTTATGAAGAACTTAATATATATATCGGCGTTATACAGGAATGCAAACAGCAAATTTTTATTGTATTATAATATCAGTATTAAAATCATGAGGGATGCCAATGAATAAATGGGACGATTTTGTGAGGGAATGCTCCCAATGTCATAGATGCGCTCTTCACGAGAACAGGAGAAATGTTGTAATAGGAAGGGGCTATGTTAAGCAGGCTCCGATATTATTTGTCGGGGAAGGCCCGGGAGAGCAGGAGGATATCCAGGGAGAAGCCTTTGTAGGCAGAGCCGGGAAGCTCCTGGATATTCTTTTAGACGCATTGGAAATAAAACCGGAGGATTATTACATAGCGAATGTTGTCAAGTGCCGTCCTCCTAATAACCGCATTCCGGCCAGGGATGAGGTTGAAGCCTGTATGCCGTGGTTAAGATATCAGTTCAGCGTAATAAATCCGTCCATTGTTGTCTGCCTCGGATCAACCGCGGCAAAGGCCATAATAGATAATGACGCTAAGATAACCCAAATTCGAGGCAATTGGATAGATAAACAGGGAAAAATCCTTATTATGCCGACATATCACCCGGCTGCGGTACTGAGAGACATACGCAAGAGAGAAGACTTTTACCTCGACATGAAAAAAGTCCGGGAGAAGCTTTCTCAAATGAATACAGGAGCCAATCCGGCCTAAACACTTAAACTTGTCCGCATGCATATCATAGAGTATGAGTTTTTACACAAGAGGTTTCAGATGATCTATTTGGATAACGCGGCTACCTCTTTTCCAAAGCCTGTGGAAGTCTATGACAGAATGAATCTTTTTATCAGGAAGGAATGTGCCAACCCTGGGCGTTCATCTCATGAAATGGCAAGAACTTCGGCCACATGGGTAATGAAAACCAGAGAGGCTGTAGCATCTCTTTTTGGTATCGATAATCCGCTCAGGATAGGATTTACCGCAAATGCTACTTATGCCCTTAATATGGCTATACAAGGGGTCCTTAAAAAGGGCGACCATGTTATAACCACCGCAATGGATCATAATTCTGTTCTGAGGCCTCTATGTGAGCTAAAAAAGCAGGGGATAATAGATTACACCATAATTATGCCGTATAATTCATACGGGTCGATAGATCCTTTTGCCGTATCTAAAGCTCTGAGACCCAATACAAGGTTAATTGTTCTTACGGCTTCCTCGAATGTCACAGGGACAATCCTGCCCTATGAGGAAGTCGGTGAAATAGCACGGAAAAAGGGCATCATTTATCTGGTAGACGCTGCCCAGGGCGCCGGTGTATTGCCTTTGGATGTTAAAATCATGAATATTTCAATGATAGCTTTTCCCGGCCATAAAGGTCTGATGGGTCCTCAGGGCACCGGAGGGCTATACGTTAATGAAAATGTCAGTCTGAGCCCTATTATTCAGGGAGGCACGGGAAGCCATTCCTTTGAAACATTTCAGCCGCTTTTTATGCCGGATATAATTGAATGCGGCACATTAAATACTCCGGGTATTGTAGGCTTAGGCACCGGTGTTGAGTTTATTCTAAAGACCGGTACGAATTCAATACTTAAAAGAAAAGAGATTCTCCTTGGCAAGCTCTACGAAGGGCTGGCCGCCTATAAAAGAATCAAGCTGTATTCAACTGCGGAAAATCATAAAAACAGCGGAATAATAGCCTTTAATATTGATGGTATGGACTCTTCGGAAACAGCTAATCTGTTGGATTCAAGATACAATATTGCCACCAGGCCGGGGTTTCATTGTGCCCCTTTGGCGCACAAAGCCCTGGGTACCGAAAAAACCGGCATGGTGAGGTTAAGTTTGGGTTATTTTAATACTCCCGACGAAATCCGATATACCATTGACAGTATAAAAGAAATTGCGGGAATCAGGAAACCCTAAATATCGATAAAAGTAATTTCAGGAAAGGAGCCGAGCCTTAAAGGAACCATTACATTCCCTATACCCCGGCTGATATAAACCCGGTTACCGTTTATTATGTGAAGCCCTTTGCGGTATCCTTTCCGACATGTTATTTCATTTCTGAAAATTCTGTATTCAAGACCAAAGGGCATCCAAATCTGGCCACCGTGAAAATGGCCCGACAGCAGCATATCAACCTCTCCTTCCGATAAAGACAATGCTGCGTCCGGATTGTGACTGATTGCAATAGTCATATCGGCGGCCTGATTTATTTTCGATAGCGCAAGGTCTTTATCGGGATTGCCCCGCTTGTAATCATCTATACCGACAAGGTTTATGCTTTTACCGCACTTTTTAAAGATTATTGAATCATTTGTCAGAAGCTTAACTCTGATACTTTCCATTTCCGACATAAAAACTTTTTTAAGCTCAGGTTTTTTTTTGAACAAATAATGATCATGATTTCCCAGAACAGCAAAAATCGGCAGGTTTTGCGATATTTTTTGAATCCAGCGGGTAAATGATTGAATATGCTTTTCCCTATCCAAAATATCACCGGCAATAATAATCAGATCCGGCTTGTTTTTGATAATTGCCCGGGCTGCGTTACCGGGGGAAACCATTATAAGACCCATATGGACATCTGAAATCAAAGCTAATCGTATGCCCAGGTTCTTTTGGAAAATATTTAAGAATTCACATTTTAAGTGCCCGGCCTGAAGCACCATTACTAATAAAAATAATAAAGCGGCTATAAATGCATAATACAAATTTTGTCACCACCTTTATCAGCTTACCATATCATTAATAGTACCGACAAGCTTTATACATAATAAGTAAAGCAATAATAAGGACAAAAGAACAAATACTTTGTTTTGCCGCTAATAAGCTGTGATAAATAAGTATTGGTACAATAAACATGCATTAACGGTGACAGACAAGGTTCGAGATCACTGAAAAAGTCGCTCCATACTTATCATTGCTATGAATACATCATGTGGAACCTTTAGCCAATGTCATGCATGCCGCTCAGGAATTTCATCCGGTAATTATTTGCGCCGCTACGCAATCCATGCTCCGCTATACGCATGAAATCGGCAGCGGTTCCTCCACGTTCCTCCCTGCTTGAATTCATTTATCGTGGTGCGGGTAATGCGTGGGAATTCCGAGCGCAGCAAAGAATCTTATCTACTATCAATGCGGGCTAAAGGTTTTTAATCTTACAGAGCGTAATGTTTTTTTAGCATAGAAAAAGAAATTGCAAGGCTCTGTTAACTAAGTATGAAGAAATGAGACCTAAAAGACCTCTGGTAGGTTTTAAAAAGGGAAAAACCTACAAATGGAAATGACTAAGAACAAAGTAACATGAAAAAAAGTGATGTGCAAGCC
>JBMNTI010000046.1:0-17994 GCA_050945655.1 Acetivibrionales bacterium
AAATTATTATACGAGGAGGTAGCTTATGAAAGCAAGAGGTAAGGTTTTCAGATATCAGGACAATGTAGATACCGATGTTATAATCCCTGCTCGGCACCTTAATACAAGTGATCCAAAGGAATTGGCAAGCCATTGTATGGAGGATATTGACAAGGACTTTATTAAAAAGGTTAATAAAGGGGATATCATCGTAGCAGGCAAAAACTTTGGCTGCGGTTCGTCCCGCGAACATGCTCCCATAGCTATTAAATCTTCCGGTATCTCATGTGTCATAGCAACAACTTTCGCCCGGATTTTCTTCAGAAATTCAATTAATATCGGGCTTCCTATACTGGAATGTGAGGAAGCTGTGGAGGGAACGGAACAGGGAGATGAGATTGAAGTGGATTTTGATACGGGTACCATTCGAAACCTAACTAAAGGCACAACTTTCAAAGCACAGCCGTTTCCGGAATTCATGCAGAAGATTATTTCGGCTGAGGGTTTAATGAATTATATTACCGAATCGAAATGTTCCCAATCTCTATAAGAGGCGGGTTCAATTTAATATTTTCGGTGTACGAAACCATCCCGGAAATATTAAATAACGGACAAAGCCCTTATTAGACAAAGTAAGGCAGAACTCCAGATGATTATTAAACAAGGAGGCATACAATGAATTATAAACTAGCAGTTATACCCGGAGATGGGATAGGACCCGAGATTATTGATCAAGCACTTGAGGTGTTGGATAAAATAGGCCTGATATATGGCCATAACTTTGAATATGAAAAACTGCTGGCAGGCGGATGTGCCTATGACGCTACAGGAGAGCCGCTACCAAATGAAACTGTCGAAGCATGCAAAAAAAGCGATGCCGTACTCCTTGGAGCTGTAGGAGGGTATAAATGGGACGGCCTTCCGGGGCATTTAAGGCCTGAAAAAGCACTTTTGGGATTAAGAGGCCGGTTGGGGTTATTTGCTAATCTGAGGCCGGCGAAAATCTATGAGGAATTAAAGGATGCTTGTCCGTTAAAGCCTGAAATAATAGGAGACAGCATTGATATCATGGTGGTGCGTGAGCTTACCGGTGGTATCTACTTCGGAGATAGAGGGCGCCGTGAGGGGCAAAACGGTCAGGAAGCCTATGACACAGAAACATATTCTGAACACGAGGTTCAAAGAATAGCCAGAATTGCGTTTGAAATTGCGAAGAAAAGAAATTCAAAAGTAACCAGTGTTGACAAAGCAAATGTTCTTGAAAGCTCAAGATTGTGGCGTGAAGTGGTAAACGAGGTTTCAAAGGATTATCCCGAGGCAGTTCTGGAACATTTATATGTAGATAATGCAGCTATGCAACTTATACGAAATCCTCGCCAGTTTGATGTGATTGTTACAAGCAATATGTTTGGAGATATTCTTTCCGACGAGGCCAGCATGATTACCGGATCCATCGGAATGCTTCCATCAGCCAGCCTCGGAGAAAAGAGCTTCGGTTTATACGAACCTATACATGGCTCAGCTCCTGACATTGCAGGCCAGGATAAGGCGAATCCCATTGCTACTATTTTATCTGTAGCCATGCTGCTCCGGTACACATTGAACCTGGAAAAAGAAGCCCTCACTATTGAAAATGCGGTTAATAGAGTGCTCAAAGAAGGTTATAGAACAGGGGATATCATGAGCCCCGGAAAAATCCTGGTTGGCACAAAGAAAATGGGTGAGCTGATAGTAGAGAGGTTAAGCAAAAATCAGGCTTAACAGTTAAATTTTATAAATAAGAAAGGCGTGAAAGAAATGCGAAGTATTTCTGTAAAAACAGGTTTGGAAAGAGCACCTCATAGATCACTATTCAAAGCTTTAGGTTTAACCGACGAAGAAATGAAACGTCCTTTGATCGGTATTGTAAATGCTAAGAGCGAGGTTGTGCCGGGACATATGCATCTTGACAAGATAGCCGAGGCTGTAAAAGCCGGGGTTCGTATGGCCGGAGGCACTCCGATGGAGTTTCCCTCAATAGGCGTTTGTGACGGAATTGCTATGGGTCATATAGGCATGCATTATTCACTGCCTTCAAGAGAGCTTATTGCCGATAGCCTGGAATCTATGGCTCTTGCCCAGGGGTTCGACGGGTTAGTTCTTATCCCGAATTGCGATAAAATCGTTCCCGGCATGCTTATGGGTGCGGCACGCTTGAATATTCCCACTATTGTTATCAGCGGCGGACCAATGCTGGCGGGGAGAATAAAAGGAAACGGTATAAGCCTAACCAATATGTTTGAGGCTGTAGGGGCTGTTCAGGCCGGTAAAATGAGCGAGGATGAACTAAATTCTCTGGAAAACAGTGCCTGTGCAAGCTGTGGATCATGCTCCGGCATGTTTACGGCCAACAGTATGAACTGTCTTACCGAGGCAATCGGGATAGCACTTCCGGGTAACGGCACTATTCCCGCTGTTTATTCGGAGCGCCTGCGACTCGCAAAAATGTCGGGTATGCAGATTATGGAGCTTGTGGAGAAGGACATTAAACCAAGAGATATTATTACTCCTGAGTCTCTGCATAATGCTCTCACTGTTGATATGGCATTAGGCTGCAGTACAAACAGTATGCTGCATCTTCCTGCGATAGCATATGAGGCTGGTGTTCATTTTGATCTTGATATGGCCAACAATATCAGTGAAAATACACCTAATCTGTGCAAGCTTGCACCTGCGGGAAACCATTTCGTAGAGGATTTACATGCTGCCGGCGGAATACATGCAGTTATGAAAGAATTATCAAAAAAAGGCTTAATAAAAGAGAATTCTCCTACCGTAACAGGAAAAACAGTAGGTGAAAATATTTCCGGTGCGGCAAATACCAATTCAAATGTAATAAGACCAATAGATAATCCTTACTCAGAAACAGGTGGTATAGCTGTCTTAAAGGGTAATCTTGCCCCTGAAGGCAGTGTTGTAAAGAGAAGTGCCGTTGCCGATAATATGTTGGTTCACGAAGGCCCTGCCAGAGTGTTTGATTCCGAAGATGACACAATTAAGGCTATTTTAGACGGAAAAATAAATAAGGGTGAGATAGTGGTGATTCGCTATGAAGGACCGAGAGGTGGGCCAGGCATGAGAGAAATGCTAATGCCGACTTCCGTTCTGGCCGGAATGGGTCTTGATGCCGATGTGGCTCTGATTACAGACGGACGTTTCAGTGGAGCAACCAGAGGAGCGTGCATAGGGCATGTATCACCGGAAGCTGCTGATGGCGGTGCTATTGCTCTTGTCAAAGACGGAGATATCATATCTATTGATATGAAAAAATGCAGTCTTGATCTTAAAGTAACCGATGAGGAGTTGGATAACAGAAGGAAGAATTGGGAATGTCCGCCGCCAAAAATTAAGACGGGATATCTTGCGCGCTATTCAAAGTTTGTAACATCAGCCAGTGAAGGTGCTGTAATGAAAGTTTAGGAGGGTATTGACCTTGAAATTAAACGGAGCTGAAATTTTAGTAGAATGTCTGCTTGAGCAGGGTGTAGATACAATATTTGGATTTCCGGGAGGAGCAGTTTTAAACATTTATGACGCTCTCTATAAGTACCAGAATAGGATCCGCCATATATTAACATCTCACGAGCAGGGAGCCTCCCACGCAGCCGACGGTTATGCCAGAGCTTCGGGTAAGGTTGGCGTCTGTCTTGCCACCTCGGGTCCGGGAGCTACCAATCTGGTTACCGGTATTGCTACCGCTTATATGGACTCAATCCCCATGGTTGCGATTACCGGAAATGTTCCGCTGAATCTTCTTGGAAAGGATAGCTTTCAGGAAGTTGATATTACGGGTATTACCATGCCTATTACAAAGCATAACTTTATTGTTAAGGATGTTAATGATTTAGCGGATATTATCAGAAAGGCCTTTAAAATAGCAAAAAACGGCAGGCCTGGCCCTGTTCTGATAGATATTCCCAAGGACATTACTATCCATAAGACTGAATATGTGAGAAAAAACATTGATATGGTTGAAAGGTCTGTCGAACATATCTGTGACAAAGCTGTCTTACAGGCAATAGACCTTATGAATAACAGTGAAAAACCATTAATATATGCAGGCGGAGGAGTATCGTCATCAAATGCTTCAAAAGAGCTTTTTGAACTGGTTGAAAAACTGAGGGCACCTGTAACATTGAGTCTTATGGGAATGGGCGCTTTTCCCGCTACCCACGAGCTCTATACCGGCATGGTCGGAATGCACGGAACGAAGACTTCAAATATGGCGGTAACTGAGTGTGATTTGCTCATAGCAATCGGTGCCCGTTTTAGCGATCGTGTTATCAGTAAGCTTGAACGCTTTGCACCATGTGCCAAAATCCTTCATATTGATGTTGATGCCGCAGAGGTCAATAAAAATATCAATACCGAGTGCCATATAATAGGTGATGTAAAAGAAGTGCTTCGACGGATAAATAATGGCGTTGAAGTTCGCGACAGAAGCGAATGGTTAAAATTCATAAGAGAATTAAAGGGAAAATATCCTTTAAGTAAAGATTCAGATGAACTAACTCCACAATACATATTGGATAAAATTTATGAAATCACCGAAGGAGACGCTATTATAGCAACCGAAGTAGGTCAGCACCAAATCTGGACAGCCCAATACTATAAATTTACAAAGCCTCATACATTGATTACCTCAGGAGGATTGGGAACCATGGGCTTCGGTTTGGGAGCTTCAATGGGCGCACAGATTGCCAGACCCGACAAAAGAGTATTTAACATAGCCGGTGACGGCAGTTTCAGAATGAATTTAAATGAGCTTGCCACAGCAGTGGAGTATGATTTGCCTATTATAGTAGTGATAATGAATAACCATGCCTTAGGTATGGTCAGACAATGGCAAAATATGTTTTACGATAAAAGGTTTTCACACACAACACTGGACAGAAAAACCGATTTTGTTAAGCTGGCCGAAGCTTTTGGAGCATATGGCTTTGATCTTGTAAAAAAAGAGGACACAGAAAGAATAATTACCGAGGCTATTAATCTTAAACGTCCGGTGGTAATAAACTGTGAGATAGACAGAGATTTAAAAGTATGGCCTATGGTTCCTCCCGGGGCAGCCTTAGAGGACGTTCTGATTGGCGAATCAGATGTAATAAACAATTAAATATCAGCAATACGCTGAAAAGTAAAAGTAATCAAATATTAATATTCCATACAGGACAGTCTGCTTGCAAGCTTTTGCAGCAAGATGCGTTTTTATGTTCTTAAGCAATTTCTTGACAAACAAAAAAAATCGTCGTAGCATATTAATGTTGGGGGAAGGAGAACAAACGTAATAGTCTATCTTTAAGCGGTAGATGTTGCTGTTTACAACCGGTATTCCCCGCCATCCGGGCTCTCAATGGGGGTCCTTTTTTTGTAAAATTGATCGCCGGCAAATGGGAAATAATTCGTTTGTTGAATGTTATTTGTAGTTGGAAATTTTATGGAGGATTAATACATGGGAATATTATTTGGTACTGACGGTGTCAGAGGCGTTGCCAATACGGAATTGACGGGCGAAATAGCGTATGGACTGGGAAGAGCGGGAGCTTATGTGTTCGCAAGTGAGTCTTTACATATGCCTAGAATATTAGTGGGTAAGGATACCAGAAGGTCGGGAGATATGCTTGAAAAAGCTTTGGTAGCCGGAATCTGTTCTGCGGGAGCAAAGGCGGTAATTGCCGGTTTTATTCCTACACCTGCCATAGCCCATTTAGTCAGGCAACATAAGTTTGATGCAGGTGTAATGATTTCCGCTTCACATAATCCGGCCGAATTTAACGGGATAAAGTTTTTTAATTCTGAAGGATATAAGCTATCAGATGCATTGGAAGACAGGATTGAGAATATTATTCTGAATAATGCGGAGACAATACCGAGCCCCCAAGGCAAAGATGTAGGGATTATTTCTGAACTGGCTACGGCTGTTGATGATTATGTGGAGTTTGCCTCCAGTACAATAAAAGGAGATCTGAAAGGCATAAAAATAGCCATGGATTGTGCTAACGGCGCCTCATATATTACATCACCGACGGCTGTTCGCAAGCTGGACGCAGAACTTCTGGTTATCAATAACAAACCTGATGGGCTTAATATCAACAAGGATTGTGGATCTACCCATATCAATATGCTGAAGGATTTTACTCTGAATAATGGTTGTGATGTAGGTTTAGCCTTTGATGGTGATGCCGATAGAGTTCTTTTCATTGATGAAAGGGGAGAACTGGTCGATGGCGATAAGGTTATGGCTATCATTGGACTTTACCTAAAAAATAAGAATCTTCTTAAGAATAATACTATTGTGACAACCGTTATGAGTAATCTCGGTTTCGATATAATGGCTAAAGAAAAGGGAATTAACTTAGTTAAAACAGCCGTAGGCGACCGTTATGTGCTTGAGAAGATGCTTGAAGGAGATTTTGTTATTGGCGGTGAGCAATCAGGACATATTATCCTGCGAAGCTTCAACACTACAGGAGACGGCCTTGTAACGGCACTACAGCTATTAGCTATAATGAAAGAATCGGGCAAAAAGCTCTCTGAGCTTGCAAGTGTAATGACAACATTACCACAGGTTCTAAAAAACGCTAAAGTAAGTAATGGTAAAAAGTATAAATATCTTGATGATCCAGTTATTGCAAAAAAATGCAACGAGCTGGAAGAAACTTTTCATGGCGAAGGCCGTGTTTTGATCAGGCCTTCGGGAACCGAACCATTGGTTAGAGTGATGATTGAAGGTAGAGAGCAAGAGTATATTGCATATAAAGCAATGGAGCTTGTAAAGATTATTGAGGAGCGTCTTGGCTAGCCTTTCCGGAGGTATGTCGTTGTGATCATTATTGCAGGAAATAATAACTAAAATATGTAGACATGTATTCTTGAAAATAATTAAAAACATATTTAAACATGAATTATATTTAATTTTCTTTTTAGTATTTACAGAGATTATTAGAAGATTGATGGGCGCAAGTGAAAACGTATCGGTTGGTTTAAAACAATCAATAATAATGATTATAGCCGTGGCTATCTTATCAGTTATAGAGCAAATAATTAAAGATAAAATGAAAAAAGATAATAAAACTGCATGACAAGGATAAACACATTAGAATATAATTGAATTAAGATGTTCCCGCCTCAAAAAGACGGTGAGCACGACTTAATATTTCAGCGGAAATGCAATCTCCCACTGGAAACTGAGTTATGGGTGAAGCCCTTAGTTTATGAATTGAAATGCGAAGCATCTGTCGGAAAGGAGGATAGTCTTAAAGACAGTATAAAAAGCGCCAGAACTAAGTTAATACTTAGTTGACGAGGAGAGGGAGGTTATCGAAGTCTTCGGCGGAAACCCTCCGGTGTGCCACCATCGTTAAAACACCAACAAAGGATGTCGGTGACGACATAGACAGAAAGTGTTAAGTGGACTTATGCATTTCTTTGAATTCATATTAGTTTAAATTTGAAAATCAAAATCTGCCATACTGAGCAGTTGTGTTTGTTACGCATGAAAGAACAGGTATAGGTCAGCCGAATTTGTTTGTATGCATCAGATTGTTGTCATCTATGCAAAATCCGGTTTGGCATACAAATCCTTGTTTATAAAAATGCGTAAATAAGCATGCATTGTCTAAGCCATTTATGTGTTTGAATGGTATCCGTGATTTTAAAATAAGGGAGAGTTTATTATGTGTGGAATTGTAGGATATATAGGTGAAAGAAATGTTATTCCGGTTCTTGTCGGAGGTCTTAAAAAACTGGAATACAGAGGGTATGATTCAGCAGGGGTAGCCATACTGAAAAGTAATCAGATATCGGTCGTTAAAGCTAAGGGACGGCTGACCTCGCTTGAAGAAAGGCTTAAAAATACAAAGCACACCGGGAATTTGGGTATCGGTCATACCAGATGGGCTACTCACGGGGAGCCCAATGATATCAACTCCCACCCGCATCTTAGCAATAGCGGGAATATAGCTGTCGTCCATAACGGGATTATTGAAAATTATATGCAGCTAAAGGATTTTCTTTCGGGCAAAGGATTTGAGTTTGTGTCGGAGACCGATACGGAGGTTATTGCTCATTTGATCGAATACAACTATAAAGGGGACTTGCTAAAAGCAGTAATGAACACTATGAATGATGTTGAAGGCGCCTATGCCTTAGGTGTTGTTTGCTCGGATTATCCCGACAGATTTATAGCTGCCAGAAAAGACAGCCCGTTGATTGTAGGCTTAGGTAAAAATGAGAACTTTATTGCCTCAGATATACCCGCCATATTGGAATACACCAGAGATATTTATGTTCTTGAGGATAAAGAGATAGTAAGTGTTACAGCCAATAGCGCGGAAATTTACAATCTCTTGGGAGAAAGAATTACCAGGGATGTTTTTCATGTGGACTGGGATGTATCCTCGGCTGAAAAAGGTGGATATGAACATTTTATGATGAAGGAGATATCTGAAGAGGCCGTGGCAATTAAAGCAACTTTAGGTCCTAGAATTCAGAATAACCAAATCATATTGGACAAATTTAAAATGACCGATGACTTAATTAAAAATTGTGAAAAAATAAATGTTATTGCTTGCGGAACTGCTTATCATGCCGGTGTAGTAGGAAAATATGTTATTGAAAAGCTTGCACGGATACCGGTTGAAGTGGATGTGGCTTCGGAATTCCGTTATCGTGACCCAATAATCAATGACAGACAGCTTACAATTGTCGTCAGCCAATCCGGAGAAACACTGGATACACTTATGGCTATGCGGGAGGCAAAAAAAAGAGGATCAAGAACTCTAGCAATTGTTAATGTTGTAGGTAGTTCAATAGCAAGAGAAGCCGATGATGTTCTTTATACATGGGCAGGACCTGAAATAGCCGTAGCTTCGACCAAAGCTTATAATACCCAGCTTGCGGCTCTTCATCTGTTCGCGCTGAGCTTTGCCAGGCAAAGGGGAGAGTTAAGTGAAGAATCATATCAGAATTATATTGCACAGCTTCAGAAGTTGCCGTCTCAGATCGAGTCTGTTTTGAGTGAAAGGGAGGTGATTCAAAAGTTCGCATATGAGCATTTTAATGCAAGAAGTGTTTTCTTTATTGGCAGAAGTATGGATTATGCGCTTTCAATGGAAGGTTCATTAAAACTCAAGGAGATTTCATATATACATTCGGAGGCATATGCCGGAGGAGAACTGAAGCATGGCACCATCGCACTGATCGAAGAGGGTACCTTGGTAATATGCCCGCTGACACAGGATCACTTGCTGGATAAAATGATAAGTAATATTCGTGAAATAAAGGCAAGAGGTGCCGTAATTCTGGCAATCACTACGAAAAAGAACGAAGAAGAAGTATCAAAGATTGCAGATACTGTTATTACAATACCGGATATGGACTGCATTTTTGCACCAATTGCGGCTGTTACTCCGATGCAGCTCTTTGCATATTATGTTTCGGTGATGAAAGGCAACGACGTGGATAAGCCAAGAAACCTTGCCAAAAGCGTTACTGTGGAGTAAGGGAGACATTATACAATCATTCTAATGTATATACAAAATAAAGTTCACTCCAAGATAATAAAGTTTGCTCTGTAAAAATAAAGTTCGTTCCAAAATCCCGTAGTAGATGCAGGAGAAATCTTCATTTGCTGCGGGATTTACGTTTTAACATGTTAAAGGGTTTGAAAGGGTTAAGTGGTAAGGAATAAGGCTAAAGATATTTATTTTAAAGGGATTGAAAACGATATATTGATTGAAATAAGACTGAAATAGGACATTTGAAAATGCAACCTTATACCTTTTTCCTTGCACCTTAACCCTAAAAAGAACCGACTTTATTTTAAAAATTACTACAAGAATTAAGGAAGAAATGTTATTAAATGGAATGAAAATATTGAATTTTAGAACCGACTTTATTATATGGAAGAGATTAGGAGAATAGGGTTAAGGTGAGAAGGGATAAGGGTTTAAGGGAAAGTCGTTTGGAGCGGAGTTTATTTTAAATATACACTAATGACTATGTAAAATAAACTCTGCAGAATGATAATAAAGTCTGCAGATTGAAAATAATGTCTACAGATGACCTATGGGGTGTGCGCAGGAAAACCTCACACAAGGCCACTGACAATTTTGACCAAGGTATCATTTTCTCCCACATTCCCCGGGAAAATGATATAAGGCATCTGCGGAAATTTACTTTCAACGCCGGTTAACCAAACAGGTATGCCAGGCTGAATTTGGCCTAAAACAGTAGCTTTCTTAATTTTAAGGGCTTTTGTGGCTATGTCGCTGGAAGTGATTCCTCCCTTGGCAATGATAAATCGAGGTTTAATCCTGAGGTTGGAGATAACGCCGATCAATGCGTCGGATATTTTTGTTGCCAGGTCAAGTTGTGCCTGCTCATCTCCGCCGGGCAAATCTATGCGTTCACGGCGTGTATAAATGACGACAGACTTACCGCTTTCAATCAGTCTGTCGGCCAGAGAAGTCACTCTTTTTGTTTCGTTTGTAAGGTTGCCATCCTGTAATATTAAATGCTGATTAAACTCAAGCCATTCCAATGGCAATTTGCTGTTAGATAACGCTTCCAGTTGCATATTTGTTTTATGAACGTGGGAGCCGACTATTATTATTCCACCAACATTTTGGCTGTCGGTTATCAGCATGTCAGGCTGAAGCAGGGGACGGGGAGGAATATTGCCCATAACCCGCACGATGGATGCAGCACCTCTGATCAAAAATGTTTTATTCATGTTCATAGCTTGCACAAGGGCAGCGGAAAACACTTGCAAATCCTGATAATCCACAGCATTCACGATGATTTTTGAGAAACTATCAGCTTGTAACAACTGTTGTATGATATGCTTCATATTCACAGCCCGAAGATCTTTGAGAGAGATATATATGCAGCTATCCTTTTTATAGGCATCCCGCGTTTTTTCCTGAATATAATCGCCCAAGTGGCTGCTGTGAAAGCCAAAAGTCTTGTCACGGGCATAATCGGTGTCGGCTGCGGGTATCAGGTAATCACCCTCTCTTACATAGTGGATATTATTGAGAGTATAGCGACCTCCTTCTAAAAAGAATGGAACAAGAATTTCGCCGTCAAAACGTTTTTCCGAGCAGCTTTCAATAGTTTTTCTCAGTATTTCGGTTTCAAGAGGAAAATGTCCACGCAGAGTTGAGTCACTTCTGCTTATAAGTACATAGTCCTTTCCGGTTTTTTTGGATACGCAGCATATTCGTTCTCCAATCAGTTTGTGTACGGCTTTTGTTTTTTCAGCAGAAAAGCTGCGGGAATTTGTCAGAATAAAAAAAAGTGGAAAGTCCTGGCAGAAACCTTCCATAAAGGCATCTTCATTCCAGTCTGTAAATACGGAAACATCGTGAACGGTTTGTGTTCCTGTTGGATCGTCATCCAAAACAACAATTTTTTTATCAAACCCTGCAAATACTTTGGACAGTGTTTTTTGGGCTAATTCGGGTCTGATGGAGGGAAATTCTTTAAGGATATCAATTGAGAGTCCAGACATGAATAATTCATTCCTTTCAAAAAATATGCAGATATATTCAAAGAATAAGGAGCATGGTTACTACACGCCCCTTAAAGGTCTGTTGAATAAAATGCAAAGAATCAGTATATACCACCTTAATATCAGGAGGATTGGAGGATAACAAGTTCGTTAGACTGTGCGGAAACTGTTTTAACATACATGTTATAATATTTGATTATGCAATCGTAAATAAACGGCGAGGTCGCTGCGATATAAAACGAAGCATGGATTGCGTAGCGAGCGCGACTGGGAACAGGATGTTGGAGATTGAGCGCTAAATCGCAGAAGATCCTTCGCTGACGCTTAGGATGACAAATGTCAGCTACAACCGCTAAACTTGCATAATTTAATACTATTGATAATGTTCGCACAGTCTGTCATGGGGCAAAATAATTGCCGGATCTTGTATGGCTGCCATTAAGCACACCTCACATTCAAAATCAAATAGATTATTCTTTTAATAATTATTTCAAGGATGGAAGCGCTTGTCAAGCTGCTTAAGTTTTATAAAACAATAGTCCATATATTTGATGTGTTATAATAATAAAAAAGTCATTGAAATCTATGTCGAATTAAAAGTTAATCAATCATATTATAGGATTGAGAGGGTGTCTATGAAAGATAGGATTCTTGATTCTTAAACAAATTACAGATTATTATTCGAGTTCTATAGATTTAAATGGATAATTCATTATTTTTATGATAATGGTTTAATAATAACTTAATTTATGTTCATTTATATGTAACATCTTATAGGAGAATTAAACTGTGTTTTCGGATGTAGAAATAAAATTAAAGAAAAGAAATAAAGTATTGTTTTCTCGTGATAGCCGATGCTTGCAGGATTTGATAGAATTAATCCGGCTGCAGAATCACCGGACTCTTGTAATGTGGGCGCTGGATTGTGCAAAAGAGCCCTTGAAAATATTTGAAGCAAAGTATCCTGATGAGCGCAGACCAAGAACTTGTTTAGAACTTTGCGAGGATTGGGCCAGGGGAAAAATTAAAATGCCTGTTGCAAAAAAAGCAATTTTAGATTCACATGCTGTGGCAAAAGAAATCTATGACAGCCAATCCGGTGCTTTGTGTCATGCAATCGGTCATGCCGGAGCCACTGTTCATGTAGAAACACATGCTTTGGGTTTGCCTTTTTACGAATTGACGGCAATAGTTTTAAAATATGGAAAAGATAAATTTCAAAAGCCGGTTGGAGAAAAGATAAGTTATTACATGAGCCGCCTTATGTACTGGCAAAAAAATACCGACAAACTTGAACTTGATTGGGCAAGTTTTTTATTAGATGATACCAGACCTAATAAGGAAAAATTATTAAGCGAAAAACGAAAATTAAAGCAAAAGGATGAATGAGGCGTATTTTTATGTCCAATAATAATAAAAAGCATTTGGATAATGCCGGTATGCATCTTAATACCGGGAAAGTAAATATAAAAGAAAATATCGATATATTTAGATGCCCTGTTTGCGGAAATAAGATGTTCCTGGATGACTTTAAAAGTCTGATTTGTTTTAATAAACATTGTTTCGATATATCCAAAAGAGGATATGTAAATCTACTCTTAAAATCCTCAAAATGCAAGTATGACAAGGAATTGTTCGAATAAAGAAATTTTATATGCAAGATGGGGTTTTTCGATCCTTTAATAGAGTCAATAGTGTGTTTGATACAAAACAACATTTCTAATAAAACGTCTAATAACATAAGCTATGCAAGAATCCTGGATGCCGGGTGTGGGGAAGGGTATCATTTGGCTCAGGTAATAAAGAAATTGCACGAAAAACAAGATATTAATTTCCAGGGAGTAGGGATCGACATATCCAAAGATGGGATACAAATTGCTTCCAAGAATTATAAAGACATTATCTGGTGCGTAGCCGACATAGCAAAGATTCCATTTATGGATAACAAGTTTGATATAGTTTTGAATATTCTATCACCTTCAAATTACGGTGAGCTTAGCAGAATCACCCGCAGCGAAGGTGCATTGATTAAGGTTGTTCCAAACAGCGGACATCTCAGAGAACTCAGAAATAGGCTTTATCAGGGAACTGACAAAGAACTGTATTCAAATGAAAAAGTAATAGAGCATTTTAACAGAAATTTTGAGATAATGGATACGCAGAAAGTAATATACAACATTTTGGTAAGCAGAGAAGAACTTTGCCATTTAGTAAAAATGACTCCATTATCCTGGGGGATTACGGAGGAAATAGAACAAAAAATAGATGAAATCAATATTGATAATATAACTGCAGATTTTACAATAATAATCGGAAAGAGCAAATTATCTAAATGACAGATTGTGCGGAAACTGTTTTAACATGCAGGTTATAATATTTGATTATGCAATCATAAATAAGTGGTGTGGTGGCTGCGATTTAAAGCGAAGCATGGATTGCGTAGCGAGCGCGACTGGAAACAGGATGTTGGAGATGTAGCGCTAAATCGCAGAAGATCCTTTGCGGACGCACAGGATGACAAATGTCAGCTACAGCCGCTAAACTTGCATAGATTTAATAATATTGATAGTTTTCGCACAGTCTGACGAGGACAATTTAAAAAATAAATTGCACCTCCAACATTGAGATATATTTAGAGTATTAATTTATGATATACTTAATTTTATCAATACAGATTTAAGATTGCTCTGCCAAAAAGCGAATCTACTTGATATTTCAGAATATTAAAATATTTGATGGCTGGCCGGGCAAGTCCTATTTGAAGAAGATGTATGAAAAGGTGAACACCAGATGATTAAGGTAATTGTCGCAGACGATGAAATCAGAGTTTGTAATCTGGTATGCAATCTTGTTGACTGGGCAAGCTTTAATATGAAAATAGCAGGCACTGCCCATGATGGCATTAGTGCGTATGAATTGATTGAAAAAGAAAAGCCGGACTTAATCATTACCGATATTCGTATGCCCGGTATGGATGGCTTGACTCTTATCAGCAAGACAAAAAGCATATGTCCGGAAGCCGAAATTATTATAATAAGCGGATACAGGGATTTTGAATATGCGCAAAACGCCATACGGTACGGAGTTAACGATTACTTGCTTAAGCCTATTAAAAAGGACGAGCTTGAAAATACTTTGTTAAACATGAAGAATGCATGGGAAAAACGGGTTGAAAGCATTAATGAAACTGAAAAGCTAATGGGGCAATTGGAAAGCGATAAAGGCCAATTACGCGGATTTTTCTTTCGGGATGTACTGCTGAATAGTCAGGAAGGCCACAGTTTAAACATGGATGATATAAATCAGCGCTACTACTTTTCCTTTAAGGAAGGATTGTTTCAAGCATTTATTATTAAATTCGATTTTTCAAGTACGGATAACTATTTTGAAAGTTATACCGCAGTTCTGAAAAGAAAAGTTGAAGAAATTTTGCATCGCAATTTAAAACCTGTTTGTATTGATGAGGAATGTTATGTTAAGCATTGTTGGGTTTATGGAATCATGAATTTTGAAAAATCCGGTATAGAAGCTATTCGTAAACAATTTCTTCTGATTGCCAACGAGATGATATCATTGAAAAGTATGTTCCATCAAGTAGATCTGAACGTAGGTCTTGGTTCCGTACATAATGATGTGAATAGTATTAAAGAGTCAATGGAAAATGCCATAATCTCAGTAAACCATCGTTTGCTAGCTCCTGCCTGCATCCGGATATTCCAAAATGAAAAACCCGGAAGGTTAAATAACAGAAAGCTTTTGGAGGATTTTAAAAACAGCATAATCACACCTGTAGAGCTGCTGGATGTAAAAGCAGCCGAACAGGCCGTAATTGATTTGGAACGAAAAGTAATGGAAGAACCGGAAGCCGACGGCCATGCCATATATCTGTTTGTCCCTGAAGCATTTAACTATTTTCTGCATGTACTCAGGACTATCCATACTGTTACAGATGACCAAAAGCAAGCTTTTACAAGGTTTAAAGATATTTCTGAGCTTTGCGGCAGTGTTAAGGAGTTATTTGGATACCTGCGTATCGGAATATCGGATTTATTGACCACGCTTTTTAATGAGCGCCGACAGTCTGTTGCCCGTCCAATTCGCAATGCAAAGCAATATATCCAGGAAAACTATATGGAGCCTATAACCCTGGATACAATAAGTGCTATTGCAGGATTTAATTCAAGTTACTTTAGCGCCCTGTTTAAAAAGGAATGCGGAGTGAGCTTCGTTGAATATCTATCGGAAGTCAGGATCAAAAAATCAAAATCTTTGTTAAAGGAAACTGATTTAAGCATAGCCGAAATATGCAATATGGTAGGATATCAGGATATCAAGCATTTCAATAAAACCTTCAAAAAGATATCTGGTGTCAGCCCCGCGGAGTTCAGAAAATTATACTCTTAACCGAATGGAGCAGTTAAAATGGAAAAGAAAAAGAGCCGGTATATAAACTATAGGATTCTATGGTTTTGGGCGGTTTTCAGTATTCTGCTTATATTCTTGTCCATAATAATTATTCGCTTCGCTTATTCAAAGAATATTGTGCTTTTTGCCGGTGTTGCTTTTTTAGGTGTTATTGTTATGGCTTGGGTAGTAGCTTATAAATACATTTATTCACCTTACCGCCATACAGAAAAATTATTAAGACTTTTTGTGACCGGTTTTACTATTCAGGACACTTTTAATCTGCGATATCCTTTGAGTGAGGAAATGGATGCGGCTATAGAAAAGGTGCATGATATCATTATGACTAAGGAGCTGCTTAATGCCAGCAAACGGCAAGCTCAATACCTTGCATTGCAAAACCAGATCAATCCCCACTTCTTATACAATACATTAGAAGGCATACGTAGTGATGCAATAATTGCAGGAATCGACAATATCGCTGAAATGACCGAAGCTCTGGCTACCTTTTTCAGATATAATATCAGCAATCTTGAAAATCTTGTTACCCTTGAGGATGAAATCCAAAACGCCGAGAACTATTTTATGATACAGCAATACCGTTTTGGCGATAGAATCCGGATGGAAATAGAGTACGATGAAGAAGAAAAGGATGAAATAATGCAATGCAGGCTTTTAAAGCTTACATTACAGCCTATAGTTGAGAATGCGATCATTCACGGTCTTGAACGCAAATTAAGCGACGGTCTCTTAAAGATCCGCCTCGAGCTTACTGCTTCCAGGCTGCTTATTACCGTATCGGATAATGGTATAGGAATGCATGAAGAACAATTAGAAAATCTCAATGCTCATCTAAATGCGGCTTATTTTGACAGCGGTCATTGGGAAAACACAAGTCATGGCGGTATAGCCCTGATAAATGTGAACAACAGAATTAAACTGTTGTATGGGGAGGAATACGGGTTATATATTTACAGCATCAAGGATAAAGGCACAGACGTACAAATAACACTACCAAGAATGATAGATGAAAAAATGCTTCGCCAGCTTGAAGTGGACTAAACCGGAGGAATGAGAGCCTAGTATGAAAAGCGAAATCTTGCGTATGGAGCGGGTAACGCTCATAGAAGATGGCGTTACCCTCATAAACAATTTAAACCTGAATATGTACAGCGGCGAAATCATGGGTCTGTTTAGCATAAATGCCAATGGACAGAGTGCTTTACTGGATTTAATCTGTCGTAATATGCCAATCCACTTCGGCAGGATCTATTTTAACGAGCAGCTTGTAAATTCACACCGCCACAGCAGTATGAGTTATAACCCTGTTGCTATGATTGAAAAAAAATCATGGCTTGTGGATTCTCTTACCGTGTCTGATAATGTTTTCGTGTTAAGCAAAGGATTCAAAAACAGTATAATAAATCCTGCCAGGCTTAACCGGGAGCTTAAGAAGCTGACAAATGAGATAGGAATAGAAATCGATGGAGATACGCATATTGATAGCTTGTCGGATTTTGAATGTTGCGTAATAGAAATTCTTAAGGCGGTTATGTCAGGCATGAGGCTGATAATTTTACAGGATATAAGCAGTTTTCTGTACGGGAAGGAAATTTCAAAGCTTCATGACATTATGCATTTTTATACTAAAAAGGGCATTTCCTTTTTATATGTCTGCAATCAGTATGATGAAATATCCAGGCTCTGCGACTGCGTCGCCATCATGGAGAACGGTAAAATTCGCAGTATTCTTCGCAAACAGGATATGGAAGGAAAAAGATTCGATTATCCGATACTTGGAAAAAGATCATTGGCCGAAATCAGTAAAGAAGAAACAAAGGGTGGGACGGATAGCTTTAAAGGAATCAATAATCAGCCTGTATTTATAATGAAAAACGTATATCAGGGAAGTATTAACGGTATAAGCCTTTCGGTGAAAAACGGAGAATGTGTGGTTCTTTTTGATTCGGATGATACCTTCAATGAAGAGATTATTGAGGTTTTTAACGGAAAAGCCGTACAATCGGGGTCTATCTATGTCGGCGAAGACCCGCTGG
>JBMNTI010000047.1:0-17991 GCA_050945655.1 Acetivibrionales bacterium
CAGTTACATTCGATAAGAGAATTCCATCGACATCTGTGCTAAAATTATCAATAGTATAAAATCTATGCAGTTTAGCGGCTGCAGGTTGCTGCGATTTAGCGCTCCATATCCAACATCCAGTTTCCAGTCGCGCTCGCTACGCAATCCATGCTTCGCTTTAAATCGCAGCAAGAACCCTTGCTCCCGCTACACTTGGTAACATAATTAAAACGGGTGCAAGGTTCTCGGCAAGATAAGCCGACCACTTCAGAGAGCGACCGCCGAATGGTAACTTTATTGGGAAAGTATGGGCGACCCGTGAGCAAAAGACTGCACGTTAGGACATGGCCGAGCGTAAGAGCCATGTCGCTTATAGATGTGCGATGTGAGATATGAGGTTAGATGTTGGATTTTGGAAGTTAGTAACGTAAAAAAGCTATTGATAATGCTATTAATATCTGACAAAATTGTTTTAACAGGTGTTGACATTAACGTTACGTAAAGGTGTATCATCATTTGTATAAGGAGTTGACACATATGGAGTATACGGTGCAAAAGTTGGGAAGACTTGCGGGAGTCAGCACCAGAACCCTTCGATACTATGATGAAATAGGAATTCTTAAGCCGGCAAGGATTAATTCATCGGGGTATCGGATATATGGGCAGAAGGAAGTTGACCAATTGCAGCAGATTCTTTTTTACAGAGAATTGGGAGTGAACTTAAACAGTATAAAGAATATTATACTGTCACCTTCTTTTGACAGTGTCGAAGCATTGAAACAACACCATATTAGACTTCTGGAGAAAAAAGAGCAGTTGGAAGCATTAATAAAAAATGTGGAAAAAACAATTGCGATGACGGAAGGGAGAATTAAAATGTCAGATAAAGAGAAATTTGAAGGCTTTAAACAAAAGCTCATCGACGAGAATGAAAGAAAATACGGCAAGGAAATCAGAGAGAAATATGGGGATGAGGCAATTGAAAGATCAAATGCTTATCTAAAAAATATGAGCAAAGAAGATTTTGAGAGAATGAACAGCCTTTCCACCCAGATCCAGGAGACCTTAGCCGAAGCATTTAAAACCGGTGATCCGGCAGGAACCTTAGGTCAAAAAACAGCTGAGCTTCATAAAGAATGGATAAGCTTGTGTTGGGGGCACTACAGTAAGGAAGCTCATGCAGGGCTTGCGCAAATGTACGTGGATGATGAAAGGTTTACCGCGTACTATGACAAGGATCAGCCCGGAATGACGGCATTTCTAAGAGATGCTATTCATATTTATACAGGAATAAAGTAAAAGGAAGATTGTTTTGAGCAAAGCAAAAACTACGGCATTAGGAATTATCATAGTATTGGCCATATCATGTTTGATAATGTACTATGTTGAAACTTCATCCAACGGGTATTTAATCAAGTCCCTTTGGAAAATAGGAGCTTTTGCTTTGCTTCCTCTTCTTTATAGCCTCTTTGACAAGCAGATATCGTTGCCCGGCGTATTTAAGATCGATTCAAAAAAGCAGATTTATATTCCGCTTATATTGGGAGCCGCAGTATATTTATTTATCTTCAGCGGCTACCTTTTGTTATCGGGATTTATTAATCTGGAGAATATAGCAAGCCTTTTATCTGAAAATGTAAATATAAACAGGGAAAATTTCGTATTTGTAGCCCTGTATATTTCTTTTATCAATTCATTTCTGGAGGAATTCTTTTTCCGCGGGTTCGGGTTTTTGTCGCTAAAAAAGGTTCTTCATCCTTGCGGGGCATATATAATAAGCGCTTTGGCCTTTTCGCTATACCATGTGGCAATACTGGCGAACTGGTTTAGCCCATGGCTGTTCATACTTATTATTTCCGGTCTTTTTGTCGCCGGAGTATTTTTTAACCGGCTGGACGCAAAAAGTAAAAATATATATAATTCCTGGCTGGTTCATATGTTCGCCAATTTTAGCATAAACACTGTGGGTTTTATCATGTTCGGTATAATTTAATAGTCTGCACCTATAAAATAGGTTATAATGTTAGTGTCACCTTAATGTCATTGGCTATAAAAGGACGGGATAATTTTTATGGATAAATCTCTGCACGCATGTGATTCTTGCCGGCATAAGCTTTGTGCCGGGCGTGTTCCGATATTTGCTTCATTGGATAGTGAGCAATTATTAAAAGTCATAAAACTTATTATACATAAAGAATATAAAAAGGGCGAATATCTGCTTTTTGAAGGCGAGGTCACAAACGACCTGATAATTGTGAACAAAGGCCAGGTAAAGGCTTTCAAAAATACATTAGACGGGCGTGAACAGATATTATATATTTTTTCTGAAGGAGATTTTTTCGGAGAAAAAAATCTTTTAAGAGATCAGACCTCGAATTACGGAGTTGAAGCTCTGGAAGAAACACATGTCTGTATTATACACAAAGATGATTTTCAGAAGTTGATAAGGGAATACCCGGATATCGGAATAAAGGTAATGGAAGTATTATGCCAAAGGCTTGACCGCCTGGAAAATACTGTTGAAACCATGGGAACCCGAACTGTAGGTGCGAGGGTAAGTTCTGTGTTGCTTGAATTTGCCGATAAATTCGGGAAATCAAGTTCAGAGGGAACGATTATAGATCTGCCCTTAAGTCGCGAGGGAATTGCAAATTATATTGGTCTTTCAAGAGAAACAGTAAGCAGGAAAATGAACTCTATGCAGGATGAGGGCTTGATTGAAATGATAGGCAATAAAAAAGTTTTGCTTCTTGATCGGTCTGCTTTGGAAAAATCAATAGAATAAATTTCTCCGGATGAACCGGTATAAATAAACCTTGAATCAAAGCAAAGTAATTATTGAACCGTTTTATACCGTAAACATTTATAAAATCGTGCGCTTGGTCACAGATTAAGGGTTATTTTTGTTATACCTTGTAGTTGAAATAATACTTTTGATTAAATAGATTAAATATATCCTGAATAAGCCAGACTAGCTTTATAAAACGTCAGAATGAACTGAGGGGATATGCATGAATAAGGTTTTAGATATAAGTAAATCAATTTTTGATTTAACAAAAGAATACCCGGAAATAATAAATATAATGAAGAGCTTGGGTTTCGAAAAAATAACCGATCCATTAATGTTAAGCACGGCGGGAAGGTATATGACAATTCCAAAAGGCGCTTCAATGAAGAAAATTGATTTAGAAACGATCATAAAAGAGCTTGAAGCCAAGGGCTTTATAATAAGATACGGAGGTAACGGATATGAGTGAGCTTATTAATAATCGTGAGCATCGCCAAAAGGTTTTAAGGGAAATCATAAAGGACCTTCACAACGGAAAGCCTGTTGATGCCGTGAAATCAAGATTTGAAAAATTGATTCAGGGAGTGTCTACTGCCGAAATAGCCGAGATGGAAAACACACTAGTTGCCGAGGGAATGCCGGTGGAGGAGATTCAGAGGCTCTGCGATGTTCATGCGGCAGTATTCAAAGGTTCGATTGAAGAAATCCATAGGCCACAAAAACCTGAGGAAGTTCCGGGTCACCCGGTTCATACTTTTAAAAAGGAGAATAAAGCGGTAGGCGAGCTGATTGAAAACATCCATACTGATATATACGCGTATAAAACCGAACCGTTGAAAAAGAATCTGAAGAGAATTTTTAACGGCTTTGAGATGTTATGGGAAATAGATAAGCATTATTCAAGGAAAGAAAACCTTCTGTTTCCGTATATGGAGAAGTACGGAATAACTACTCCGCCAAAAGTTATGTGGGGAGTAGACGATGAAATTCGGGCAGAGTTGAAGGAAGTTATAAGAATTCTTGAGTCTCCAACAGATATAGATAAGGAACAGCTGATCGGAAAGGCTGAAGGCGCTTTGACCCGCGTAATTGATATGATTGATAAAGAAGAAAATATTCTGTTTCCCATGGTGTTGGATACCCTGACGGAAGACGAATGGGAAAAAATTAGGGAAGAAAGCAAAGAATTTGGGTATACGCTTATTAAAGCCCCCAGGGAAAAATGGAAACCTGTTAAGGTGGATGTGGAAGGAAAGATATTGGATCAGGGTGAGGAACCCTCAAATTACGGGTATATTGAATTTGATGCCGGTTTTATGTCTCCTGAGGAGATTAATGCAATATTGAACACAGTTCCATTTGATATGACCTTTGTAGATAAGGATGGAGCCGTAAAATATTTCACCATGGGAAAGGAAAGAATTTTCCCCCGCCCTAAGACTGTAATCGGCAGACAGGTCAGTAATTGCCATCCGCCGGCAAGTGTTCATGTAGTTGAAAAAATTGTGGAAGATTTTAAGTCGGGTAAAAAAGACCATGAAGATTTCTGGATCCGAATGGGACCCAGGTATGTATTAATACGGTATTATGCGGTAAGAAATGCGAAAGGAGAATATCTGGGAACTCTTGAAGTGACACAGGATATAGCGCCTATACAGGATATTACAGGAGAAAAAAGATTAATGTCAGATTAAAATAGATAAAGAGAAAAAGGGCCTGTGAAATCGAAGTTCTCATAAGGCCCTTTTGATTTTACACCTTAAAAGATTGCGCCTATGCCGATTATCAGTTTCCTGATTTTATCATACGTCTGCCAAAAATAAGGCTGATAACGAAGAGGACAATAAATATATAAAATAGAATTTTCGCAATACCAAATGACAAATTTGCTATTAGACCGAAACCAAATAAGCCTGCTATAAGTGCCAGAACAAAAAAAGTTATTGCCCATTTGATCATAAATATTCCTCCTAAAAAGTATCTGTAATGATTTTGTGTATTTTCGCAGATTCTTATACTGAATTCACTAAAAGGAAGCATTTATAATTTTTTTGAATTCTTTAGTTTCTGATAATATAATAATGGGTAAAGGTAATTGGAGTATTTTGAATATTTTCAGACCCTGTGAGAACTAATAATTATTGCGTGGTCAGTTAAACTAAGATATAATTATGACCATGTAATAATATGTTGGTTAATATTTTATCAATTTTTTTATGTCTCAAAAGAAAATACATACAATCAACTACGAGGTGGGAAAATGACAACTGTTGAAAAAGTGAACGATCTTCACACAAGAAAAGAACGTCTCAAACTAGGCGGGGGCGAAAAAAAGGTCGCAAAACAACATGATGCGGGAAAGAACACCGCACGTGAAAGGCTGAATTTGTTGTTCGACGCAGGCAGCTTTGTAGAAATTGATGCTTTCGTTGAAGCAAGAGGTGTCGACTTTGAAATGCAGAATAAAAAAATCGCCGGAGATGGTGTTATTACAGGTTACGGTACCGTTTGCGGACGTCTTGTATTTGTGGCTTCGCAAGACTTTACCGTAATTGGCGGTTCTCTGGGTGAAATGCATGCAAAGAAAATTACGAAAGTAATGGACATGGCAATGAAAATGGGAGCTCCTTTTATTAGCATCAATGACTCCGGCGGAGCGAGAATTGAAGAGGGTATCGATGCATTGGGAGGATTCGGCGATATCTTTTTCAGAAACACGCTGGCATCGGGGGTCATACCTCAGATTTCCGTAATAATGGGACCATGTGCCGGAGGAGCAGTATACTCTCCTGCAATAACCGACTTTGTATTCATGGTAGATAAGACAAGTCATATGTTTATTACCGGACCACAGGTTATTAAAGCCGTAACCGGTGAAGATGTAACCTTTGATACTCTTGGTGGCGCCAACACCCATAACACGATAAGTGGCGTTGCTCATTTCGAATCCGAAAATGAAGAAAACTGTATTGAACAAATTAAAATGCTTCTTTCTTATCTGCCGGATAATAATTTATGTGATCCGGAAGACATTCTGACACAGGATGATTTGAACAGACTGGATTTGGAGCTTAATTCAATTATTCCTGACGATCCCAATAAGCCGTATGATATGTTGGATATTATAACGAAAATTACCGATAATGCCGAGTTCTTTGAAATCCATAAGGGTTTTGCAAAGAACATACTGGTAGGGTTTTCACATATAGCCGGCAAGACAGTCGGAATCGTAGCTAATCAGCCAAAAGTGGCTGCCGGCGCTTTGGATGTCGATGCTTCAGATAAGGCCGCCAGATTCATACGCTTCTGTGATTCTTTCAATATTCCTCTCGTTACCTTTACCGATGTTCCCGGATATCTTCCCGGTGTCAAGCAAGAGCATAACGGGATAATCCGGCACGGTGCCAAACTATTGTATGCCTTCTCCGAGGCGACGGTTCCGAAAATCAATATAATAGTAAGGAAAGCATACGGCGGAGCTTATATAGCTATGAATAGCAAGCATCTTGGCGCTGATATGGTTGTGGCCTGGCCTTCGGCTGAAATAGCTGTTATGGGTCCGGAAGGAGCTGCCAATATCATATTTAAGAGGGAAATAGGCGAAGCTCAGGATCCAATTGAATTCAGAAAGCAGAAAATCCAGGAGTACCGTGATAAATTTTCAAATCCGTATATCGCTGCTTCCAGAGGGTATATTGATGCTGTAATTGAACCGGCCGCAACACGCCAACATATAGCCAGTGCGTTGGATATGCTGGCTTCAAAACGCGAATCCAGACCTTCAAAAAAGCATGGGAATATACCGCTATAACTAAATTAGGATGCGCCATAGCAAACGGTCGTGGCTTAGGCGACCGGTGCCGTTCATTGACGAATGGCGGGCAAAACTCTTTACAATAAGAATTGATACAGCATAAAGCAATGGAGGGTTATTAATATGAGAAAATTTGTTGTTAATGTTAATGGAAATAGTTATGAAGTCGAGGTAGAAGAAGTAGGCGGTGCTCCTGTAAGCACTCCTTCTGCAGCCAGACCTGTTCAGCCGGTTGCTGCGCCTGCGGCTTCAGCGTCGACACCGGCACCGGCACCTGCACCGGCACCGGCACCGGCACCTGCACCGGCACCTGCACCTGCTGCTTCAGCACCGGTATCCAACGGAGTTGAGGGAGCCCATAAGATCACCGCCCCGATGCCCGGCACCATTCTGGATATTAAGGTAAATGTCGGGGATAAAGTTAATAAAGGCACCTTGGTTATTATTTTGGAAGCCATGAAGATGGAAAACGAAATACTCTCGCCTCAGGATGCCACAGTTGCCTCGGTTAACGTAACCAAAGGCCAGCAGGTAAACAGCGGTGACATTATGATGACATTAAATTAAGAGGGAGGGCTTTTTAAGCTATGGGAATAAAGATTACCGACACCAGTTTGAGAGACGCACACCAGTCCCTCATTGCTACCAGAATGACGACAGATGATATGCTGCCCATTGTAGAGCTGATGGATAAGGTTGGGTTTCAATCGTTGGAGTGCTGGGGAGGCGCAACTTTTGATGCCAGCGTCAGATTTCTGAATGAGGATCCGTGGGAAAGACTTAGAAAAATCCGGTCAAAGGCAAAGAATACAAAACTACAGATGCTTTTAAGGGCACAGAATTTATTGGGATACAAGCATTATGCAGATGATGTGGTTGATTATTTCGTAAGGAAGGCTATTGCAAATGGTATCGATATTATACGTATATTTGATGCATTAAACGACCCGAGAAATATGGAAAGAGCTATGAAGGCCTGTAAAAAAGAGGGAGGGCATGCACAGGCCGCATTTTCATACACAGTAAGCCCTTTCCATAGCCTTGAGCAATTTGTAAAAGATGCTAAAACATTTGTTGAAATGGGAGCTGATTCCATATGCATCAAGGATATGGCGGGACTTTTAGTTCCATTCAAGTCATATGAGCTTGTAAAAGCATTGAAAGAGAATGTTAAGGTTCCTGTTCAGCTTCATACCCACTATACCAGCGGTGTAGGCTCCATGACGTATCTTAAGGGTATAGAAGCAGGTGTTGATGTCGTGGATTGTGCGATATCTCCGGTGGCTATGGGTACCTCTCAACCGCCGGAAGAGCCATTGGTGGCTACTCTTCGAGGCACTTCCTATGACACGGGTTATGACCTTAATCTTTTAAGTGAAATAGCTTCTTATTTTACCGCTCTTCGGGATAAATACCTTGCCAACGGCTTGCTTAATACAAAGGTTATGGGTGTTGATGTAAATGCCCTTATCTACCAGGTTCCGGGCGGAATGCTTTCAAATCTGGTTTCCCAGCTTAAGCAGGCAGGAAAAGAAGATAAACTCCTTGATGTACTTAAAGAGGTTCCAAATGTAAGGGAAGATTTAGGATATCCGCCATTGGTTACTCCTACCAGCCAGATCGTAGGTACACAAGCAGTTTTGAATGTAATAATGGGCGAACGCTATAAGATGATACCTAAGGAAACTAAAGGTCTTGTTAAAGGTGAGTACGGCAAGACCCCTGCACCGATTAAAGAAGAGATGGTTAAAATAATCATTGGTGAGGAAGAACGTATTACCTGTAGGCCTGCTGATTTAATTCCCAATGAACTGGAAAAAATCAAGGCAGAGGCGGGCCAATACATTGAACAGGATGAGGATGTCTTGACTTATGCTATGTTCCCGCAGGTTGCCCAAAAATTCTTTGAATATCGTAAAGCTCAGAAGTACAAGATTGACCCGGACATGGTTGACTATGAAAACAGAGTTCATCCGCTGGGCTAATAGCTTAAGGGGACGGGAATATCCCGTCCCCTTTGATATAAGACTAAATTGAGATGTTTACTGTTCGGTGGCTTCTGCCAGTTTCCGTAGCATGATCCCTTGCTAAAAACAACAATCAAACGATAAGCCTTTAATAGGAGTGTGAAAACCTATGAAGCAAACCAGGCCAATTAAGTTGATACCTGCATTTAAAGACTACTTATGGGGAGGCAATTTACTGAAAACAAAATATAATAAAAAATCTGATAAAGAGATAATTGCCGAATCATGGGAACTTTCCTGCCATGAGGATGGAGAGTCTGTTGTTGCTTCCGGAAATTACTCAGGCAGAACCCTGACCGAATTCATCAAATCAGAGGGAAAAGATGTCTTGGGAAGCCGCAGCAAAAAATTTGACGATTTTCCTATCCTGATAAAACTAATAGATGCTAAAAATGATCTTTCAATACAGGTACACCCGGATAATGAGTACGCAAAACAGCATGAGGGCGGATCTGGAAAGACTGAGATGTGGTATGTGCTGGAGTGCGAAGAGGGTGCTTCTTTAATATATGGATTTAGGAAACCTGTAAGCAAAAATGAGTTCTACGGAAGAATTAAGGATCACACGCTTTTGGATATTGTTAATAGAGTGCCTGTTAAAAAAGGAGATGTATTTTTTATAGAAGCAGGCACATTGCATGCAATAGGCAAGGGTATCGTGCTTGCCGAAGTGCAGCAAAGTTCCAATCTAACATACCGCATATACGATTATGGGAGATTGGGTGCCGATAATAAACCGCGTCAGCTCCATATCGAAAAAGCATTGGAAGTGACAAATCTGGATCCTTCGGAAAGAAAGATCGGGGCACTGGGGAATCCGGAAGAAAAAGAAGGATATATAAGGACTCTTCTGGCAGAATGTGAGTACTTTAAAACAGAAACGATTGAGATTAAAACCGAGGCTACATTCTTTGCTAATGAAGAGTCGTTTGTTTCTATTATTTGCCTGGAGGATGATGCTACAATTGTATATGAAAATGAAAACATGGACATTAAAAAAGGGGACAGCATTTTTCTTCCTGCAGGCATGGGTGAATATGCGATCATTAAGCCGTGCAAGCTGCTTGTTACAAGGATTTAATTAAACACTTCTGTTTTTGGTTTTGGTGATCCAAAAGGAAAGCCAGCATTTCGCTTATTTCCAAATATGTTAGAGTGATATAAACAAGGTAACCTCTAATATTTTTTACTTTCTCAATAATAAAAAAGTATAATTTTTGGTTTCGTGTTGCATAATGTTGAAAAATTAAATAAAATAAAACATATAGGTAAAATTCATTCATACGGGGGGTTTTAGATGTTGAGTCAAATGGCAAAATCCCTCTGGGCAAAGAAAACTAAAGGTAATCAGGAAAAACGATGGCTACCACTTTTTGTGCACCTATCCGATGCTGCAGAAATTGCACGATTTATATGGAATCAATGGCTACCTCCCTGTACCAAGCGAAAAATAACAATGAGCATCTATAAGGAACTTGAAATCACTTCTGATTCTGAAGATGCGGCATTGCCGTGTTTTGTTTTCCTTGCGGCAGTGCACGACTTAGGTAAGGCAACACCTGCTTTTCAGGGCAGATTGATGAGTACGGAATTTGACGAACAGCTTCGTAAGCAAATAAATGACGCAGGTCTAACTTTTCCAGGCACTATTCATCACCGTCAGGCAAGACATCATTGGGCATCCCAGCTTATCTTAGAGAACAATAAATTTTCCCGCAAATTAGCTGTAATTCTTGGCGGACACCACGGTCAGCCTCCAAGCATAATGCAACTTAAAGACCTTAGGGCTTATCTTAGGGATTTGGGATGGGATAAAGGCCAGGAACTCTGGTGCGATGTGCAGCACGAGTTCTTGTCATACGCTATTACTCTTGCCGGTGTATCGGAACAGGAAGCGCAGTCATGGCAACCTGACATTACAGCTCAGGTGTTGCTCAGCGGACTGGTTATCATGGTGGACTGGATTGCAAGCAATGAAACACTTTTCCCACATATTGACCTGTTTGAGTATCTAAAACCTTCTGATAATAGAGCGATGTCAGCTTGGAACAAGCTCAAACTGCCTGATTGCTGGATTCCAACTAATGCCTGGATGGATAAGAATTTCTATGAAAAGCGCTTTGACAAAAAACCTAGATCAATACAAACCGCTATATTGAATACTCTTAAAGATGTGTCGCAACCTGGTATTGTAATTCTTGAAGCACCAATGGGTGAAGGGAAAACTGAAGCTGCCCTCGCAACTGCAGAGCTCTTAGCAAATAAAATGAAAAGGAATGGCATATTTTTCGCTTTACCGACCCAAGCCAGCGCCAACGGTTTATTCTTAAGATTTTGTCGCTGGATTGAAAATTTGGAAGATGGCGTTAACCATGCGGTGCGGCTTGCTCATGGTAAGGCTGATCTTAATGAATTGTATAATAAAATCAAAGAAGCAACAAAAGAAATAGAGAGCTATTGGGTGGGCGGTGAAGAAGAGGATACAATTGAAGATACAATTATCGTTCATGATTGGTTTTCAGGTCGAAAGAAAGGTATCTTAACTGAATTTGCCATTGGTACTATCGACCAGGTTTTAATGGGTGGCCTTAAACAGAAACATCTGGCGTTGAGGCATCTGGGTCTAGCGAATAAAGTAGTTATATTAGATGAATGCCATGCTTACGATGCTTATATGAGCCAATATTTATACAAAATTTTGAATTGGTTAGGTGCCTATGGAGTGCAGGTTATTGTTCTTTCTGCAACCTTGCCTGGAGAAAAACGCAAGCAATTGATTGAAGCCTACCTGAATAAAAACATTACTCCTGTATTAGAGTATGATCCTTTATTTGGTAGAGAAGAATCTGAAGCTTTGGAATTGCCATCATGGATTACTACATACGATTATCCAATTATTACTTACACCAATGGTTATGACATATTTCAGGAAAATGTCTGTGGGCAAAATCGTTCTTTGACAATTTCATTAGAAGTTCTATCGTCTGATGAACAAATCATATCTGTTTTAGAAAACTTGCTTTCGGACGGCGGCTGTGCCGGAATTATTGTCAATACCGTAAAACGCGCTCAAAAAATTGCGTACGAGTTGAACCAACGATATGGTGATGAATGTGTTCAGCTATTACATTCTCGATTTGTTGCAATGGATAGAGTGCAAAAGGAAAAAGAACTTTTTGAAAAATTAGGCCCTGATGCAGATATAAATGGCAAACGTCCACATCGCTGTATTGTCGTTGGTACACAAATATTCGAACAAAGCTGCGACTTGGATTTTGATATTCTTATTACTGATATTTGTCCAATGGATTTGCTCATTCAGCGCATTGGTCGTTTACACAGGCATGAACGTAAACGTTTAGCTAAATTAATGAAACCGATATGTTTTATTTCTGGTATAACTGAAACTGGTTTTGACTCCGGTGCTGAAAATATTTATGGCAAATATCTATTAATGAATACGCAGGCTTTGCTTCCGTCACATATTACATTGCCAAAAGACATTCCACAATTAGTGCAAAAGACTTATAATCCCGTTGGGCTGCTCATAAAGCCGGCATTGCAAGATGTGTATAAAGATGCAAAAAGCAAGCATGAACATCAAATATCCCAAAGAAAACGCAAGGCTCTTGATTTTCAAATTTCTTCACCTAATAAACGAATTGATAATTTAGTCGGTTGGTTAGATACAAGTATTACAGATGATCCATCCGGAAAACGCGGCGAAGCAACAGTTCGTGACACGGACAATACTCTGGAAGTATTAGTTGTACAACAAGTAAACAAGGAATATTATATGCTGCCCTGGCTTACTAAATTTGGAGGTCAAAGAATTCCAACTGATATACCGCCACCTACGGAACTTACACGTGCTATGCTAGAATGCAGCTTACAGTTGCCCCGCGAACTATGCTGGAACATTGATAAAACTATTGAGGAGCTTGAAAAAATCTCTTTGAAAAATTTGTGGGTCTGGCAGCGGTCACCATTACTTAAAGGTGAACTATTTTTAATACTTGATTCACAGCTTAACACAGAGCTATGTGGGTACAGTCTGCATTATGATCAAAGCTACGGATTGATTTCAAAGAATTAAAGAAGGATGATGTATATGAATGAGAGAGAATTTAACCTGTTGTATGAGCCATGGGTTATGGTGCTTACACAGGAAGGAAAAATGGTAGAGGTGTCATTGCTAACAGCATTGGAACGCGCACATGTATTTCGAGGTCTAGCCGGTGAGCTGCCTACACAGGATGTAGCAATTCTACGATTACTGCTGGCAACGTTATATGCAACTTTTACAAGAGTTGATACTCATGGAAATCGTAATCCTATTGAAACTGCGAATGAAGCATTAGAAAGATGGGAAAGCATATGGAAACTTGGTCGTTTTCCGTTTGAGTCAATAAAAAGACGATTGTGCCATTACGAAGAGCGATTTTATCTTTTTCATCCCACTAGGCCATTTTATCAGGTAGCGAATCTAGACAAAGGAACTAATTATTCTACAGCAAAATTGCTGGGGAATATTTCTGAAAGTAGTAATAAAGTTAGACTATTTCCGATTAGAACAGGCGAAATGAAACGCACTTTAACGTTTGCCGAGGCATCAAGGTGGCTATTATATTTAAATGCATTTGATGATACATCAAGTAAACCTTCAATTCGTGGGCAAAAAATGCTCTCACCGGGAGCAGGTTGGCTTGGAAAGCTTGGTTTGATTTATGCGACAGGCACTAGTCTTTTTGAAACACTCATGTTTAATTTTGTATTGTTAAATGATAACGGTGATCCATGGAATAGTGGCAAGGCAATATGGGAAATTGATGATCCTAGAATAGATGAAAGAGTTGAAATAGCAATTCCTCATGATCCTCTTACGTTACTTACACTTCAGTCGCGTCGAATATTGTTGCAAAGGGATAGAAACAAAGTTACGGGCTACCAATTATTGGGGGGCGACTTTTTTCAAAAAGAAAATGCATTCACTGAGCAAATGACACTCTGGAGAAAAGATATCAAAGAAGATGTGTATACTCCTAAACGCCATGATCCGACAAAACAATTGTGGAGGGATTTTTCTGCATTGCTAGCAGATGAGGATAATCAAAAAAAGTCTGGAATAATACGTTGGATTTCCATACTAACGGATTTAGGGCATTTAAATAAATTGATTACTTTCCAGATAGCTGGAGTGAAATATGGCGATAAAGATTTTTTTGTTACAAATGTATTTCAAGACTCGCTTTCAATAAATTCAAACATTCTTTCTCAATTCGAAAAATATTGGGTTACACGTATAACCAGGTTAATTGCCATTACCGAAGAATGCGTCAACCATATTTTCTTTCTAGCTGTTGATTTAGCTAAGGCTTCAGGAGGCAGTGACAGTTTACATCGTAAGGCAGGTTATGCTACTGGCAACGCTGCAAGAGTTGAAGCCTATTTTATGTTGGATATGCCTTTCCGAAGGTGGCTTGCCGTTATTGATCCTGCTCAAACAGATATAGATACAGCAGAGCAAGATTGGAAAGATACAGTAAAGCGTCTGCTCATAAAACTTGGAAAAGAAATGACGGATCTTACCGGAGAGAAAGGCATAGTAGGCCGATGGGTTAATAAAAGGCTTTACACTGCTCCAGGTGCATTTGTAGAGTTTTGTTCTAAGATCAAAAACACGCTTAAGAAAGGAGGTTAAAAACATGGAAGAACGTAAAAATATTGTCTACCAAGTCAAAGCGTTAACTCAAAAAAAGATTGAATTGCTTTTAAAGGAAGGGCCTTGGAGTCGTGCAATGCTGGCTAAACTCCGCAGAGGAATTGGCAAGCAGCCGGGGGAATTACCTGAACTCTTTGAAATCTTGTTTCCCGATATGCCTGAAGAACTTTATGGAGATGGTGAACAACCAAGCTATGCCGTTTGGGCGATATACACAGCGCTGACTTTATTCGCTTTGCATCAGCAAGGGAAGAATTATCCAATGTGTGATACTGGAAAAGCAGAGAATAAATCTACTGGAAATTCTCTAGGCGTAGCTGTAGGATGCTTGGTAAATCGTGATAGGGAACGGAAGGATGCCGTCAAACGACGTTTTGATGCAGTAACAACAGCTAATGAATTTACCGAATTATCACATCATGCACGCGGTTTGATTCAACTTCTTAGGGCTGAAGATATAACTCTTGATTACCCTTGCTTTGCAACCGACCTATATTGGTATCAATTTGATGAAATAAGGAATCGCATTCGCCTACGTTGGGGGGAAGATTACTATCGCGTTGCCCAACCAAATAGTGAAAAAATAATTGGAGGTAAACCAAATGAATAATTATAACAATCGAATTTTCGTAGACATTCATGTGATTCAGTCGTTGCCACCGAGTTGCGTTAATCGCGATGACACTGGCAGTCCAAAAACAGCAATATATGGTGGTGTACGTCGAGCCCGCGTTTCATCACAAGCTTGGAAACATGCTATGAGGGAGATGTTTAAAGAATACTTTGATGAAAGTGAATTAGGTCAACGTACTAAAAAAATTGTTGAAAAAGTAGCAGATCAAATTTGTTCTTTGCGGGATATCAACCGGGAAGATGCAATGATATTAGCCGATAAGATTATTAATCAAGCGGGAGTGAGTACGAAAAATTTAGAAGCGAAAGCACTTTTTTTCATGAGCAATAAGCAAGCCGAAAATTTGGCGAAAATGGCTCTTATGAACCCTTTGCCTGGTAAAAAAGAAGTTCAGGAGGCCTTAAATGCGGGGAAAAGCGTTGATATTTCACTTTTTGGTCGTATGGTGGCTGATGATCCAGCTCTGAACACAGATGCTTCCGCTCAGGTAGCCCATGCTATCTCAACTCACAAGGTAGAAAATGAATACGATTATTATACGGCAATAGATGATTGTTCCCCAGAAGATCAGGCGGGGGCCGGAATGATAGGCACTATAGAATTTAATTCTTCTACCCTTTATCGTTATGCTACAGTTGCATTACATGACCTAAAAAAGAACCTGGGAGATTGCAATGTAGTTGCAAAGGCTGTCAAAGAATTTATTCGCGCTTTTGTATGCTCTATGCCAAGCGGTAAACTTAACACTTTTGCAAACAATACCCCTCCCTATTCGGTAATGGTTGCTATAAGGAACGATCAACCTGTTAATTTAGTTGGGGCATTTGAAACCCCTGTTAAGGCTGGGGAAAACGGTTATCAGAGAAAATCAGCAGAAATAATGGCTGAGTATACCAATATGGTATATGACAAATTTTTCTCTGCACCAAAAAAAGCTTTTATTGTAGCTATTGATGAAGTACTAAACGGATTAGGCGAGGGGGTGCAGTTGCCAGAACTTCTAAACAGGACGGAGCAAGAAGTTTTAAGCCTTTTAGAAGGGGATGGAGGAGAAATATGAGTACTTTATTGCTACGGCTGGCAGCACCTCTGCAGTCTTGGGGTTCTGCCAGTAAATTTGATAATCGTGATACCGGCAGGGAGCCAACTAAAAGCGGTGTTATTGGTTTGATAGCTGCAGCACTAGGACTAAGTCGTACAGAAGATTTAGAGGAGCTAAAAGAACTAAAATTTGGAGTGCGAATTGATCAACCTGGTGTATTATTACGGGATTACCATACTGCGCTACATATAAAGGGAAAACCTCCATTTGTAACAGAACGTTATTATTTGGCTGATGCGGTGTTCCTTGTTGGTTTAGAAGGGGAGAAAAAATATTTGCAAAGCATTGCGGTAGCTCTTAAAAAACCGGTGTTCCCGCTATTTTTAGGACGGCGTTCTTGTCCGCCAACAGGACCCTTGGTATTAGGTATTCGAGATCTGGCGCTCCAAGAAGCTATTGCTCAAGAGTCTTGGCAGGCCAGTAAATGGTTTCAAAAAAAGCAATCTGGTCAGATTAAATTAACTATCGTGTGCGATGCGCAGCCCAATGATCAGGGTGCGTTTTTACGGAGGGATTTACCAATATCTTTTGATCAAAGATATCGTCAATATGGTTTCCGTATGGTGAATGATGTTGCAGAAGCGATATCTGTATTGCCATCAGAATATGTTGGTGAAATTTCAACAGATCATGATGCGATGGCTGGATGGGAGGGATGATGTATGTATTTATCACGAGTCGCATTGAATACAAAAAGAAAAAACACAATGGTAGCACTCTCTTCCCCTCAAAAGATACATGCTGCAGTAGAAAATAGTTTTCCACCTGATGCTATTAACAAAATTCGAAACCTTTGGCGAATCGATCGATTAGGTAAAGACTTATTTCTTCTTGTACTCAGTAACGTAAAGCCGGATTTTACACATATAATTGAGCAATTTGGATGGCCGGAATCTGAGCAAAAGTGGGAAACAAGAGATTATTCTATTTTATTAGAGCGTATTAAAACAGGGCAGCGATGGCAATTCAGATTACTAGCTAACCCTGTACACAGCGTTAAACAGACAGACAAATTAAGCCCACATGAACAAACTAAACGTAGCAAGATATATGCCCATGTTACTGTTAAACAACAGGGGAAATGGCTGCTTGACCGGGCTGCTAAAAACGGTTTTAGTATACAGGAAGGTAATTTTAGTGTTATACATCGAGAAGTAAAGAAGTTTCGAAGACATGGTAAAATAGTAACCTTGGGTATTGCCACCTTTGAGGGTATTCTGGAGGTTACCGATGTCACTCTTTTCCTTAGAACGCTAACCAATGGGATTGGGCGGGCAAAGGCCTATGGTTGCGGAATGCTAACCATTACAGGAGTATCATCATGAGCAAGATTCATGGAATGGAGCGCCCTGAGCTCCAAACTTTACCTACCATGAGGGAACGAATTTCATTTCTCTATTTAGAGCGTTGCTTGGTTAGTCGACAGGATAACGCTATAACTGTAACCGATCAGCGTGGTACGGTACATGTACCTGCAGCTGCACTTAGTGTAATTCTATTAGGTCCAGGCACGAATGTTTCTCACCGTGCTGTGGAACTTATTGGTGATACTGGGGCCAGTATGATTTGGGTCGGTGAACATGGAGTAAGGTATTACGCTCATGGACGTCCGTTAACTCACTCCTCTCACTTACTGACTGCGCAGGCAACACTGGTATCCAATACACGTAGCAGGTTAGCAGTGGCTCGCCGCATGTATGCTATGCGTTTTTCTGGTGAAGATGTATCCAAATTAACAATGCAACAATTGCGTGGACGAGAGGGAGCTAGAATTCGTGCTGTTTATCGGCAAGCATCTAAGATAACAGGCGTATCTTGGAATGGACGGGAGTATAATCCTAATGATTTTACGGCCAGTGATCCGGTAAATATGGCCCTTTCTGCTGCGAATGCCTGTCTATATGGTGTGGCGCATAGTGTCATTA
>JBMNTI010000048.1:0-17886 GCA_050945655.1 Acetivibrionales bacterium
GGGTGCTGACCCAAAATTAAATAGAAAAATTTTCGGTGACTATAACGGAGAGGAACCACCTGTTCCCATACCGAACACAGAAGTTAAGCTCTCCAGTGCCCACGATACTTGGCTGGAAACGGCCCGGTAAAATAGGTCGTTGCCGAATTTATATCAAGACCCTGAGATATTATCTCAGGGTTTTGAATTTATTAAATTAAAAATGAACCGGCCTTCTTCTGTGTCGTCTATTATTATGGTGCTTTATGCGCTGTTTCTTTATTTATGTATACAAGTATTAATAGCATCCTGATATATTATCATACCAGCTTTTTGTATGGTATAATATAAAATAGTGTTTTCTATTAATAATTCTTAATAAATTTTGTTGGGGGTAGTTAAATGAGAAGACGAATTTTAATAGTTGATGATGAAAAAAACATTGTTGATATACTTAAATTCAATCTCAATAAAGAATCTTTTGATACATTGGAAGCATATGATGGAAGAACTGCCCTGGAGATTGCAGAGCGCGAAAAGCCGGATCTAATTTTGCTGGATGTTATGCTTCCTGAGATGGACGGATTTACCGTATGCAGAAAACTGAGACAGACAATGCAAACACCGATTCTGATGCTTACTGCCAGAGAAGAAGAGGTAGATAAGGTGCTTGGTCTGGAATTGGGAGCAGATGATTACATTACTAAGCCTTTTAGTCCCAGAGAGCTTATGGCAAGAGTTAAGGCTAACCTTAGAAGAGCTATTGATGATGTTATTCCCCAACAAAAAGATGAAATTATAAAGTATGCCGACCTGGAAATAGACATTAACAGATATGAGGTAAGAAGAGACGGGGAAGTAATCGAGCTGACATTAAGAGAATTTGAGCTGGTCAAATTTTTAGGATTACAAAGAGGCCAGATATTTTCCAGAGAGACTCTTCTTGAAAAAGTCTGGGGCTATGAGTATTTTGGAGATGTAAGGACTGTTGATGTTACGGTTAGAAGATTACGTGAAAAGTTGGAAAGAGATCCTTCTAAACCGGTTTACGTATTAACTAAGCGTGGAGTTGGATATTATTTTAATCCGGCAGTTTAAAGGTATTTTATGAAAAGTATTTTTTCTAAGACTGCTTTTTTTCGCAGCATACAATGGCGGTTGGTATTAATACTTATGCTTACTACCTTTGTGTTAATGTCGGTTGTTTGGGTGTTTTTAAACGCCAGAGTAGAAAATATTTTCTACGATGACTTTAAAAATAACATAGAAACCAACTATAACGCTTTGGGTATCAATGAGGAAAACACAGATTATCAGACATTACTTAGGGAGCTGAAAGGGAATGCTCTGATAGTAGGGTTTATTCATGGTCCTGACAAGAGCTATACTATTCTAGACAAAAATACGGCCGAAATTTTATATACATCTGATGTATTATATCAAAAAGATAGTATCCAATTCAGAAATGAGATTTTTAAGTCGGAGAATCTCTTGTTCGTTCTATCGCAAAAAGACTCTGATACCATCGGAAATAAGCAAAATTATACCAAGGCGGAGAGCGGGGACTTTTATGACTATGTGAAAACACAGAAGCTGAAAGGCGGAGAATATGTTTTATTCTTTAAGTACAGCAGGCAGAGGGCTCTCAATGTATTGAAGGATTTTAGCAATGCGATTTTATTAAGCACTGTTATTTCGCTTGTTGCAGCCGTCGTAATCGGATCTGTTTTATCAAGGTCAATTACACGCCCCATTAATGATATTATGCATAAGGCAGAGAATATCACCGACGGTGAATTTGGTTATGCATTGGATGTCAAGTCCGATGATGAGGTCGGAAAGCTAACACAAACTTTCAATTTCATGTCGTCCCGATTAAAAGGTATGCTTACTGAGATTACCAGTGAAAAGAGAAAACTGGAGACCATCCTCAATTATATGACTGATGGAATTGTCGCATATAACAGGATGGGAGAGGTTATTCTGACCAATCCGGCAGCAGAGAAGCTGTTAAAAAGTAAGGCCATGGAAGTATTATCTTTCGACGAATTTATGAATATCCTTGATATTAAGCTCAATATTGACAAAATAACTGAGGAAAATTACATATCAGAACCTCTTCATAAGGTTCAGTTCAGGGATAGATTTATTAAGCTTCATCTGGCGATATTTACTGATGAAAATAATGAGACCGATGGCATTATTGCTGTTATACAGGATATTACAGAGGAGCATAAACTGGATAATATGCGCAAGGAGTTTGTCGCTAATGTCTCTCATGAACTCAGAACTCCTCTGACTTCGGTAAAAAGCTATACGGAAACCCTTTTAGACGGAGCGTTGCAGGATAGAACAATAGCCGAACAGTTCCTCCAGGTAATAGATGAAGAAGCGAACAGAATGACAAATCTCGTCAAGGATCTGCTCACTCTCTCCCAACATGACGGAGGTATCGTTCTGAATCTTGAGGACATTTCACTAAGTGATCTTATCCGGTCTTGTGTGGAAAGAATGAAGCGTGTGGCCAAACAAAAAAATCAGGATCTTAAGGTAAAGATTAAACAGCATATACCTATAATCCAGGGCGACAGGTATAGAATTGACCAATTGATAATAAATATTATAGGGAATGCCATAAAGTATACTCCGGAAAAAGGTAGAATAACCGTACAGGCTCACTGCGAAAAAGATAATGTGATAATAAGCGTTGAGGATACCGGTATAGGAATACCGGCATCTGATATAGAAAGAATATTTGAGAGGTTTTACAGGGTTGACAAAGCACGTTCGAGACAAATGGGAGGAACAGGTTTAGGATTAGCTATTGCCAAGGAAATAGCCGTTCTTCATGGCGGGAATATAACAGTCAAGAGCAAACAGGGAAAAGGCACACATATTTCCATAATACTGCCCATCAGGCAGGCAAATCGGAAGGCGCTTTAACATGCTTAGAAGCGGGGTAATTTCGTTTTAAAGACGTCGTAATGGATTTGTAATACATTTAATGTATACTATTAATTGTGTGATATAGGCAAATCGTGTCCAGTTTTATGTAGATTGTAAAGCCTATGGTATGTCCGGAGGAATTATTATGGCAAAAAAGCTTATCTTCTTACTGGTCATGATATTCGTCCTGTTGAGTGCTTCATTAACAGTATTTGCAGGAACGGATTCAGAGACTGCCGAAGTAGGTTTTACAGATGATAAAGCTATCCTCTCAGAGACAGAGGTTGTTTCAGAGGCTGATGAAGAGCCGGATAAAGAGGTTAGTGTAGAGGATTTAGAAGAAAAATACGATGAGGTTTTCTTTAGTGATGATTCGGAATCTGATCTAGTGATTGTCCCAATAGATTATGGGCGTGAATATCCTCATGAAATGCGTCATTTGTTTTATGGGCAGACTGATGATTTTGATATAGCAAATCCTTTTATAATGTTGTTATATATCAAGATTGACGGTACATATGTCCCTTTAAATGACGTAGAAAGAAAAACCAATATTACCGAAGAAATTTACTATTTAAATACCGCGGTTGATCTTGAGTATATTGGTAGTAACAAAGTAAACGAAGTTAGAGTTATCATATTCAGGAAAAATGATGCCGATAGTCTTGTTTTAGACGAAAATCTTCAGATTACAAATTTAGAAATAACGTTTCGTCGCTGGAATCCGGTTGAAAGAGCAATTTTTGAACTAAAGCAGATATTTGATTAACTTTTCCGACTTTGCTTCTTAAGGCCGGAATTTACTTAAAACGAGAGCAAAGATTTCTCCCGTCTCGAGTTTCAACGACTCGGGATCTGTCCGAGATCTTTGGTTTCGGTAACGGGTGGGGTTGTTAAAACGAGAGCAAAGATTTCTACAGTCTCGAGTTTCAACGATTCGGGGTCCGTTCGAAATCCTTGATTTCGATAACGGGTGAGATCTTTAAAACGAGAATAAAGATTTCCCTCACCTCTTAGGTGGCGGGTAGGGATTACTATCACAGCGGAAGTATATCCCTCGCCTTGAGCTTTAATGATTCGGGACCCGTTCGAAATCTTTGATTTCGGTAACGGGTGGGGTCGATAAAATGAGAAAAGACAAGAAGGAAAGGATTAAGACCAGAATCCTGATAATATTAATAATTACATGTGTAATTCAGATAGGAATCCACTGGAATATGCAAACCCAGGGGCTTCCTTTTCATTTTATAAGCCAAATATTTGCCCGCAACGGAAGAACAGCCAACTTGGATGTAGATAAGCTTAAAAACCGATATTTTACACCTGGATCTATTATAGTGTCAATAAGTACAAGTCACTGGAGGCTAGATGAACGTGACTCTCAGTTTAAGAAAACCTGGGAGGATATTAGAGATAATTACCTTCCGTCGATTATTAAACAGAAACCGGATAAGATATTACCCAAGGAACAATGGTCTGATATAACTGGCGGCAGGTGTATAAGGGTGGATTTTGATATTCCCTGGCCCAGCAATATTATTTATTGGCTGACCGATATCAAACCGAGTGATGTTAAGGGTTTTGACGGAATAAAATCGATTGTTATCGCTCCTCAACTGGATGTTAATCAGACTGTCAATATCGTATTTATCTATGACAAGAATCAGATTTACCGCTATAAGGTAAATATTAATAGCGAGTTTCTTCCGAAAAGACATTATTCAAATTTGGCAGATGAACTGAGTTCAAAGAACAAACCAAGCCTCAGGCTATTGTCTTCGGTATCGAATTTTACGTCTGATGAGGATATTTTAGTTGCGTTAACCGAAGGAAAAGGGAGCGCTTTTTCGAGAATCACCACAGGTATTCCGGAACAGATAGTATTAAACAGAACCAATATGGAGAATTACAATATTCAAGACAATATTCTTCTGGATCAGAAAGAAAGTCTTAGTGCAAACTACACCGATTCCTCAGAGTTTGTTATGTTTACCGATACCGAAAATCTTTACAGGCTTTATAAAGATGGTGTTTTAGAATATAATTACGTACCTGCCGCAGCATCAAATCAGGATGATATATCTGCTGCGTTCAAGCATGCGATTACTTTTATCGAACAGCGCCGCCATCTTGTGGGAGACGCAGATATAGTGCTGAAAAGTATAGACAAGGAGAGCGGTTATTACAGGATGGAATTTGAGTATAAATTCGAGGGTGTGCCTGTCCATTATATCCATACTAAAGAGGCAGGAATTTCGCATCCTCTCACTATAAAGGCAAACGCCGACAGAATATTGGAATGCCGATGGGTTATAAGATATTTTATCAAGTATGATAAGCCTTCTTACTATAGTGTAAATTTTGCAAATTTGCTTAACAAACAGATTGTATCTACTTACCCCGAAATCCTGGAAAGCAATGAAAAATTTTTTAAACGGATTGAGCCGGGTTACGTTTTTGAATTATCCGATTCGGAGGATGAACCTTTACCGCCAAATTGGATAATCAGTACTGATTCCAGGGATTATTTCATTCCGCTTCTAAGGAAGGGGGGGTAAGGCTGTGGACTGGTCAAAGGCGAAGACGATACTATTAATTACTTTTCTTATATTGAACATATTTTTGTTTGTTATGATTATGTTTACAGGTTCCAACCAACTGTTAAAGAACGATTACACCAGATATGCCAAAGATTATCTGGCGTCAAGGAATATTGAGATTAAGGCTGATATTCCCCGTGTTTCAAGATATACAGGAAAGGTTTTGTACTCGACAAAAAAATATAATGTTCAAGGTTTGAGCAGACTTGTTTTTGGAAAAGAAGCATCCGTATCTGAAAGCGAAAGTGCCATAAATATAGTTGTAGGGGACGAGATGCTAAACTTGACCGAAGATGAGCTCTATATAAAAGACAGGCTTACCGATAGGGAAACATGGTCCGGTGATTTAAAAATTTTTGAAGATAAACTCATTAATTACCTTAAAAACCTCGAGTTTAATAAATCCGATTTATATCTGGAAGAAGCCACTGAGTCGGAAAATGCAAAAAATATAGTTTTTACTGTAAAATACAAGAAGGTGCATGTTTTTGACCAACAAATAACTGCGCAGCTTGATAAAGACGGGTTTTTGACTATTTCTGCCCCTGCAAAAGAGATTAGGAAGGAAAATGGTACGGGCGAAGTCCTTTCGGCTTATCAGGTTTTAGTAATGGGAGGATTAGCTCCAGGCTCTAAAGTGGTTAATATCGATATAGGATACAGGCGAATTTCGGAAGGGGATCTATACGGAATTCCGGTATGGCGTATTATGTCCGACGATGGGGTAACAGTGTTATATAACGGATTCACCGGTGAAAGGCTTGACTAGCACATATAATATATAGTTTGCTAACCTGGCATGATAATGCTATAATAATTATTTGAGTAATCCAAAGAAGAGAACCGGAAGGTTGGTGTACAAGTGGATAAACTAATTATCCGCGGCCAAAAACGATTAAAAGGTGAGGTCTCAATAAGCGGCGCTAAAAACGCAGCATTGGGAGTCTTGCCGGCTGCTTTGCTACTTAGCGATGTATGTACCATAGAAAATGTACCGGACATATTAGATGTTACGATACTAAAAGGGATTATGGAATCCCTTGGAACCCGATTTGAGAAGATCGACAGAAATACTCTCAGGATAGATACTAGGAAAGTAAATTCTTACATGGCGACTACCTCGGATATGCACAGGCTGAGGGGTTCGTATTATCTTATGGGAGCCTTGCTTGGACGGTTTAAAAGGGCAATTGTGACATTTCCCGGCGGCTGTAATCTTGGGGTACGCCCTATCGATCAGCACATAAAGGGATTTGAATCACTTGGAGCCAGAGTTGAAATTGAGCATGGTTATATTAAGCTTAGTGCAAATAAGCTTGTTGGCTCATCTATTTATCTGGACGTTGTGAGCGTAGGCGCTACTATCAATATTATGCTGGCAGCAACCAGAGCAGAAGGGCTTACAACGATAGAGAATGCTGCTAAGGAGCCTCATATAGTTGATATTGCCAACTTTTTAAATGCAATGGGCGCAGATATAAAAGGAGCAGGAACGGATATAATCCGTATCCGGGGAGTAAAATCTCTGAAAGGCAATGTAATTCATAATATTATTCCCGACCAGATTGAGGCAGGAACATTTATGATCGCTGCAGCTGCCACAAGAGGGGATGTTCTGGTTAAGAATGTTATCCCAAAACACATGGAATCATTGACTGCAAAGCTTTTGGAAATGAATGTAAGAGTGGAAGAGTTTGACGACAGTATACGGGTATATGTAAAGGATAAGCTGTCAAAAGTGAATATTAAAACACTTCCATACCCGGGATTCCCTACTGATTTACAACCGCCTGTTGCTATATTGCTTTTGCGTGCAGATGGCATAAGCACTATTACGGAAGGCATTTTCGAGAATCGTTTTCAATATATTGAAGAATTAAAAAGAATGGGCGCCAATATTCGCGTGGAAGGCAGAATGGCGGTTGTTGAGGGCGGATCAAAGCTATCCGGCGCACCAATCAAAGCACTTGATTTAAGAGCCGGAGCTGCTTGTGTTATCGCAGCTCTTATAGCAGAAGGCGAAACCGAGCTTAGTAACGTACATTACCTTGATCGCGGCTACGAAAACATAGTTGAAAAGTTTAGTAAACTTGGCGCCGATATTAGAAGAATGAGTGACAACCAGAGTTAATCGGAGAGAGAAATGATCAAAGTATGCAGCTTATTTAGCGGTTCAAGCGGAAATTGTATATTTGTTTCTTATAATGATACCGCCGTCCTTATTGATGCAGGCGTAAGCGGCAGACGCATTGAAGCAGCTTTAGCGGGCATCGGTGAATCTTTTGATAAAATTGCCGGGATATTCATTACCCATGAGCACAGCGACCATATAAGCGGGGCAGGTATTTTATCAAGAAGGCATAACGTTCCTATATATGCGAATCCCACCACATGGATGGCTATGCGTCCTGTTCTTGGAAAGATAAAGACAGAATTTGTCCGGTATATTGAATTGGGAGGATCCGTTACCATAGGAGATATTACCATCAGGCCTTTTTCAATTCCCCATGATGCGGCTTGTCCCGTTGGTTATAATATATATGTTAACGGTAAAAAATTAACCATAGCAACAGATATAGGTCATATGGATAAGGAGCTTTTATCAAACCTGGAACAGAGTGAAATGGTTCTTTTGGAATCAAATCATGATGTAGAAATGCTCAGAACAGGTAAATATCCGTGGCCTTTAAAGCAAAGGATTATGGGAGACAACGGCCACTTATGCAATGATATTGCAGGGCAGGTTGTGGCTCATTTGGCCAGGAGTGGTACTAAAAGATTTCTATTGGGACATTTGAGCAAGGAAAACAATTTCCCCGAGCTTGCATACCAAACTGTCCGCAATGCTCTTATGGATATAAAAATCAACCCTGAAAAGGATGTATATTTGGAAGTCGCCTTGAGGGACAGGACAAGTAATATTATTTATATATAACCAGTCTAATATGTCCTGAGTTTTTTTTCGTACATGTAAATCATACGGGGAAGCTGAATAAAAGGGCGGAACCCTGATTGTGCCTGAGGAAAGAGATGACAATAAGAATAATTTGCGTGGGAAAACTGAAAGAAGCTTATTTTAGGGACGCTCAAAAGGAATACTTGAAGCGTCTTTCTCGTTTTTGCAGAATGGAAGTTATTGAGGTTGATGAAGAAAGAACTCCCGAGACAGCAAGTATAGCTCAGGAGGAGAAGGCCAGGCAGAAGGAAGCCGCCAGAATCATGAAAGCCACCGGTAAGAACAGTACAATAATAGCGTTGGCTCTTGACGGAGAAGAGGTGGATTCGGTTGGTTTTTCCGATAAAATAAACTGTTTTATGCAGGCCGGGAAAAGTGATCTTGCTTTTATAATAGGCAGCTCTACCGGACTTGACCAATCTGTAATAAGGGATGCGGATTTTAAATTTTGCATGTCAAAGCTTACCTTTCCCCATCAGCTTGCGCGGATTATTCTTCTCGAACAGATCTATCGCGCATTAAAGATTATAAATAATGAGACATATCATAAATAAGCCGAATCGTTTCCTATTCTTTTCTTCATATGGTCGTGTAAATATATAAGTATAGACCTTATATGGTTTTGCACATACTTTTTCAGATAATTTATGTAATAATAACAAAATATGCTTGCAAATAAAAAGCAAATTATGTATTCTTTAAGTTAGTATTACTAATTAAGATATCCACCGCCTCTATAGGTATCTGCGCCACTAATAAGTAAATATTATCATTTTAATGATTGGCAACACCCTGGTTTAAGAAATTTATTAACATGCAAGGAGATTTATATTATGAATAAAAAGAATCTGGCCTTATTCTTTATAATATTTATACTAACAGCTGGTTTAACAGGATGTATGCAATATAAAGTCGTAATGAATGTTAATAACAATAGCATAGATAAAGCCATGATACAGATTGCTTTTAACAAATCTTATGTCAAGAGTTTAGATGAAGATGCACAAGAATACTTTGAATTTCTATTAGAAGAGATAGACGAGACATATGGTGATGTTGAATTCTATGATAACTTGGTTGTCAGACCATTATCTTATGAAGAAAACGGCTTTGATTATATAGGAAATAGTTATGAATTTATGCTCGAAGAAGATATCCAATTCCCGGAAGAAGGCAACGAAAGCTTAAAAATCATACCGTTAAATAATAACACATATCGATTAGAAGCAGTATTGAAGGAGAGCATATCACAAGAAAGCATTGATCAAACTATAGATACGGACATAAAAGAAATTGAACAAGAGCTTTTTTCTTGGGGCGGAAAAATTCTGTTCGCATTTACAACAAATAATAAAGTTTTATCCCATAATGCAGATGAAGTTGTTGATGGAGAATATATCTGGGATATAACTTCGGAATTGTTTAATGATCCGGATGAAAAGATAATTGCTTTTGTTGAGTATAAAGTAGCAGAAGAAGCATATGTAAGGAATACCAGAAAAGAAGATTTTATTAAACAACTTAATATCGATCCTGAAGACCCGGATTTTTACGGAAAGGCCTTACAAAGTGTTAATGTCTTATATGGCACAGACAAAGGCTTAGACTTAGATTCCGAATTAATAAGATTACAAGGTGCGCTCGTTTACGCCAGGCTCCTGGGCTTAGGAGAAAAAATATCGGAATTTGCCCAGGCAAACCCTGATTATGACTGCGGCTTTACAGATGTTCCTGATTGGGCTAAACCAACAATTAATTGTCTTTATTATAATAAATTAGTATATGGAAAAGGTAATAATTTGTATGGGTCTTATGATCCTATGTCGGAAGCCGAGTTTACTGCTCTGGTATTAAGGGCTCTTGGTTACAGCGAGGCAAATAAAGATTTTGTATTCGTAAATTCTCCGCAAAAAGCTGTTGAACTCGGCTTCTATATTACTGATAACAGCGGCTATACCATAAAAAACAGAAATCGTCTGACAAGAAGGGATATGAGCTATATCGCGTTTAACAGCCTGTTTATTCAGGATAAAGAAAAAAATGCCTTTCTAGTAGATCGTCTTACCAATGTACAATAATTAATTTATGAATAATAAAAAAACTGCTCTGCTGCCGTAGCGGCAGTTTTTTGTTATCCGCAAGTCCAAATTCTTCTTTATCAACTCTTTGGCGTTCTGAATATGAATATTTTAGCTAACCATAAAATAATAAAAAATGTGGGGTTATTTCCTGAATCACTCAAAAAGTATTATTAATGTGTTATATTCTATTTATGCGGATGAAAAGTGTTCAATAAACTTAAGAAAAGGGTTGTAGCCTTATGATACCTCAATATTATGAATTCTTGAACAGGACTAAAATATTGTCTGGTTATCGGGCATTGGAAAAAATATCGTCTGAGCTTCATGAAATGGGAAAATCCCGCCCCTTAATTATTTGTCAGAGGGAGTATATTGATAAGGGCACACAGAAAATGCTGATGAAGGCCTTGGAAGCGACAGAGTTGATTCAGGGCATAATTTTTCTGTACTGCAGACCTGTTGATGATGAATGTTTATTGGAAGGAATATCGGAATTTAGAAACCATGAATGCGACTCTGTAATTACATTGGGAGACGGTTCCGCTTTTGAGTTGGGGAAGAATTTAATAATTAAATTGGAGAAGAACTCGGGCATAAATAAGAAGATTGCTTTTATCGCCGTACCCACCGCAAGCTCGGGAACAGAAATTACAGGAGAACCGGATCTGGTGGTATTGGATCCAAAACTGGCGTTAAACTTATCTCTAAGAGACACAGTACTTTCGGCGCTGGACACACTATGCCACGGTATTGAGGCATACACTTCGGCAAAGAAAAATCCCGTTAGCGATGCATACGCTTTTTCCGCTATTAAGCTTGCCGCCGAGAGCCTGCCTGTGATAATAAAAAAGTGTAAAGATAAAAAGGCCAGGTATGGCCTGTCTAACGGAGCGCTTTTATCGGGAATGGGCTTTCTGAATTCAAAAGGCGGCATTTCCCACGCAATTGCAAAAGGCCTTACCCAATGCTGCAGAGTTTCCCATCCGGAGGCTGTTTCGGTAATTCTTCCACATTGTCTGGAACACAATATGATAAAAAATGATGAGTACTATGGTGAACTGTTGCTTCCTTTAAAAGGCCCGGACATTTATTCTGAAACTCCGCCGCACGAAAGAGGGAGGAAATTTCAAAAATCCATTCGTAATATGATACTTGAGTTTCATCATAAATTTGACATCCCGGTTTGCCTATCCGGAATCGGAGTCAAAAGGAGTGATTTTGATAAAATTACCGATCTTTGTCTGGAAGATGAGCACCTTTCAAATTATTCCGAAGAAGTAAATAAAGAAGACATAATAAACATTTTAAATATGGCTTATTAGATTCTGTGAATAATCAGGTTCCACTTTATTTTTTTATCATTAAAAATCATGCTAAAAACATTGAATAACTACAAAACACACTTATAGAAAATTAAAAATCATAGATTTTTTAAGACAAGATGATATAATCGATATATAATAAATACATTCAAAACAATCAAGTCTATTATGATGAACGAAAACATGGAAGGTAAAAATGGATATCAACGGTAGTACTGAGGGCTTAAAAAACAGTGTTATTGAAGCCCTTGAAAGCATTTACAACCTGGACATTCCTCATGACAAGCTCTGGACGGAAGAATTAATAAATACGATTTCAAGCATATCGGGAGCAATAAACAGGGAAATAGCGGTCTATATTGATAGAAAAGGCCGCGTCATAAATGTCAGTGTCGGAGACTTCAGGACAGTCGACCTGGCTGAGGTTGAAGGGCGAAGAAGCAAAACCCGCCTGACCGGAATAAGGTGTATCCATACACATCCTAACGCAAGCGGAATGCTTTCGGCTGTAGATGTGAGCTCTCTAAAGCTTTTAAGGCTGGATATGATAGCTGCGGTAGGCGTGAGAAATCAGTTGCCGGAAGAAATATATGTAGCGGTACCGTCACCTGTAGCAGTGGGGGATGTAGAGCTTTTTGGGCCTTATTTAGCCGATAAAGAAGATTTTGAAGCCTTAGCCGAGTATATTGAAGAGGCTGATGAGTTTTTAAAAGAGCATACGGAAAACCTTCAGAATGAGGATGAAAGAGCTATTCTCGTAGGAATAAAAACTCAGGAGACGAGAAATATTTCAGGTGTAAGTGAAGCCGATATTTCTATGATTGAGCTGAAAGAACTTGCCCAAGCTGCGGGAGCTCTTGTTGTGTCTACCATAATACAGAACCGGGGGGAGAGAGATTCAACATTTTTTATCGGGAAGGGCAAGGTTGAAGAGTTAAAGCTTATATCCCAGACCACCCAGGCCGATATGGTAATATTCGACGAAGAAATCTCGCCTTCACAGCAAAGAAATCTTGAGGAAGCACTAGGTATAAAAGTACTGGACAGAACAGCTCTGATTCTCGATATATTCGCTCAGCGGGCAAGAAGCAGGGAGGGAAAGCTACAGGTTGAACTGGCGCAATTGGAATACAACCTGCCAAGGCTGCAAGGCCTGGGTTTGGTATTATCCCGTCTGGGTGGCGGAATCGGCACCCGAGGTCCCGGTGAGACAAAACTGGAGACAGATAGAAGACACATTCGCAGAAAGATATCATTCCTTAAAGCACAGCTTAAAGAAATAAAAAAGCAAAGAGGTATTTTAAGAGTTGAAAGGAAAAAGAACCGGGCACCGGTTGTTTCCCTGGTCGGATATACTAACTCAGGGAAATCTACTTTATTAAACACTCTTTGCGGCTCGGATGTGTATGCTGAAAACCTGCTTTTTGCTACTTTGGATACTACAACTCGTCAGCTTGTGCTGGAAGACAATAATCTTGTTTTGGTAACAGATACGGTAGGTTTTATCAGAAAACTGCCCCACAATCTTTTAGATGCCTTCAAATCAACATTGGAAGAGGTAATATATTCTGATGCGCTGGTTATTGTGGCAGATTCATCCGACCCGTATGTGGAAGATCATATCCGTATTGTGGATAGCATTTTGGAGGAGTTGGGAGCAGGGCAGAAACCGTCTATTATTGTTCTTAACAAGATAGATAAGCACACAGATACGGAGCCGGTGAGAATTACTTCCGACAGGCCTGTAGTAGAAATATCCGCAAAAAAGGGGATTGGAATAGGCAAACTAAAAGCACATCTTCAGGAACTGCTTTGTGAGGCGCGTTCCAATGTCAGTCTGGCAATACCCTTTTCCGAAGGTTGGGTTTTGCCGTGGCTATATGAAAATGGAAAGGTTTTATCGGTCGAGTATGATGAGAACTTTTCTCTGGTTGAAGCTGAACTAAGCAAGGAAGCGGCAACTAAGGTCGGGAAGTTTATTAAAAAGTAAGGCTGGTTATATATACAAATTTTAGTTTCCTCAAAAAATACCGGGTGGCTTAAGAAAGCACAGAACACTTATAAAAGGACAAAAATGCTTGAATACCTCCTAGGAAAAGGTGTCTTGACACTAGTTATGTCCTGTTGTAGAATAGTAATGCTGATTTTACGCTCGAGTGGTGGAACAGGCAGACACAACGGACTTAAAATCCGTCGGACTAACCATCCGTACCGGTTCGACTCCGGTCTCGAGCACCAAATAGAACCCTGAAAGTAATGCTTTCAGGGTTCTATTTATGAGAAGCATTTTGAATATATTTTGTTTTTTAAGTTATGGTATTGAAATGTAACAACAAGGTCGATATAATATTATACACAATATATTGTTGTTAATCTGTTGATGACATACTATATATATTGTTTTTTATTATACATTACAGACAAAATAATAGACAAAATACAAAAAATTAACGGAGGAGAAAAAACATGCAGCTAACCGAAAATGCTATTAAAGTTCTTGAAAAGCGCTACCTTATAAAGGATAAAGACGGGAAAGTCATTGAAACTCCCGAAGAAATGTTTAGAAGAGTAGCAAAACATGTTGCCGCTGCAGATAAGAACTATTTATCTGAAGAACAGCTTCAAAAAACAGAGCAGGAATTTTTCGATATAATGGCCAATCTTGAATTTTTGCCTAATTCTCCGACTCTTATGAATGCCGGAAGACCTTTAGGTCAGCTGTCTGCATGCTTCGTGCTTCCGATAGAAGATAGTATGGAAGGTATTTTTGACAGTGTTAAAAATGCGGCACTGATCCATAAAAGCGGCGGAGGTACGGGCTTTTCTTTTAACAGGCTGCGTCCGAAAGGCGCCAGCGTCAATTCTACCGGAGGAGTAGCAAGCGGTCCGGTTAGTTTTATGAAGGTCTTTAATGCGGCTACCGAGGCCGTAAAGCAGGGGGGGACTCGCAGGGGTGCTAATATGGGTATCCTGAGGGTGGATCATCCCGATATTATGGAATTTATAACCTGTAAACAGGATAATGCGGACATTACCAATTTTAATATAAGTGTAGCCCTTACAGAGTCTTTTATGGAGGCTGTTGAAGAAGGCGATGATTATGATCTTATAGATCCGAGAACCAACGATATAAAAGGTAGATTGAATGCGCGCGAAGTATTTGACAAAATGGTTCAAATGGCCTGGCTCAACGGAGAGCCGGGGATAGTGTTTATTGATCGTATAAACCGTGATAACATCACTCCCGAATTAGGCGAAATAGAAAGTACGAATCCATGTTTTCATCCGGATACCCTTATTTCAACCTCAGAAGGGTTAATCCCAATAAAAGAGTTATATGAAAAATATAAAGACGGAAAAGAATTTAATATATATGTAGATAACCGTGTTACGAATGAAAAGATTATAAAAAACGGAAGAGAATACTGTGTAAACGGCGTATCTGAGAAAAAAGCCCGTGTATTTAAAACCGGATTAAAGAAGACTGTAAAAGTAGCTTTAAAAAACGGTCAGGAGATAAAAGTAACAAAGGACCATAGAATTTTGACTCTTGCAGGATGGAAAGAAGCACAACACGTAACAGCAGAAGACTATGTTTTTGTGCAATCAGGCGCGGGTGCTTTTTCTAAAACTGATAAAATCGGCAGAGATATGGGGCTATTTCTCGGATGGGCTACAGGTGACGGTTGGTTCACATCTGCAGAGGATGTTGTAGGGCTGGTATTCTCAAAAGATGAATACTATCTGTGCGAGAGATTCAATAACATTGCATTTAATGAAAATGCAGACAACAGAACGCCGACACAAAGAGAAAACGGTAAATGGCAAATTCAGTACAAGAGGAAGAACTTTATTGAAAAGGTAAAAGAGTTCGGATTTAAGCCTGCCAAAGCCCATGAGAAGCGTGTCCCAAAGGAAATATTCAAGGCTGCTAAAGAAACTGTAATAGCATATTTAAACGGTTTGTTCAGCTCCGATGGAACAGTAAATTATATTGATGAAAACCACAGTGATATGCGCTTGAGTTCCACATCAGAAATGCTTTTAAAAGATATCCAGCTTTTGTTGTTGAACCTGGGGATATTCAGCAGAATTAATCTAAGAGAGAAGAAGGAATATTATTCATTTAAGTATGTAAATATGCAAGGAGAAGAAAAGACTTACACCGGAGGGTCATACTATGAGCTTATTATTACCGGAGACGATTTGTATAATTTCTCAGAAATAATCGGCGACCTTGTACACACTACAAAAAATATTAAATTAAAACAAGCTGCCAGACTGTCAAGAAGAAAGACTAAATTTTTATCCGGAGTTCTTAGCGTAGAAGATGCTGAAGAAGTTGAAGTCTATGATATCAACGAACCGGTAACACATTCATTGCTGGCGCAGGGCATTGTAGCCCATAATTGCGGAGAGCAACCGCTATTACCTTATGAAGCCTGCAATCTTGGCTCCATAAATTTAAGCAAAATGATTAAAGAAGGAGAGGCAGGATTTGAGGTTGATTATGACAAACTGCGCGATACGGTTCACAAGGCAGTTCATTTCCTTGATAATGTTATTGATGTAAACAATTATCCTTTGCCCGAGATTGATAAGATGACCAGAGGAACACGAAAAATAGGTCTGGGCGTCATGGGATGGGCAGACTTGCTTCTGATTCTGGGAATCCCGTACAATTCCGGGACGGCCGAAAAACTTGCCGAGGAAATAATGGGCTATATTGATTTTGAGGCGAAACAGGAAAGTGAAAGAATAGCAGCAGTTAAGGGCGTTTTCCCTTACTATGACAGGAGCATATACAAGGAAACGGGAAGAATAATCAGGAATGCAACTACAACAACAATAGCTCCTACAGGTACTTTAAGCATAATTGCGGGAGTAAGCAGCGGAATTGAGCCTCTTTTTGCCATAACATTTATCAAGAATGTAATGGACGGGACAGAGCTTGTTGAGGTAAATCCGCACTTTAGAAAAGTTGCGGAGGATGAGGGCTTTTACTCGGAAGAGCTTATGAAGACTATAGCTAAAGAAGGCTCTCTGCATGACATAGAAGAGATTCCGGAAGATATAAAAAATATTTTTGTAACCTCTCACGATATATCTCCCGAATGGCATGTTAAAATGCAGGCTGCTTTCCAAAACCATACCGACAACGCCGTATCAAAAACGGTAAATCTGCGCAATGAAGCAACGGTAGAGGATGTTGAGGAAGTTTTCCGTCTGGCATACCGCACCGGTTGCAAAGGTGTAACCATTTATAGAGACGGAAGCCGTGATATGCAGGTATTGAATATCGGCAGCGTTAAAGGGAAGGAAAAAGAAGCGGAAAAGGTAGAGTATTCGGGCTGCAACTCTGCCTGCAGCGATTGTAACGAGGCTTGTGAGATAATATACAAAAATATCAAGCCGAGACCAAGACCTGAAGTGACTACCGGTTTTACCGAAAAATTCAGGATAGGCTGCGGAAATCTTTATGTTACTGTTAATTATGATGAAAACGGTATTTGCGAGGTGTTTACAAATACCGGACGCGCAGGGGGCTGTCCTTCGCAATCCGAAGCTACAAGCCGCCTGGTATCAATAGCCTTAAGAGCGGGAGTTGATGAATCGGCTATTGTAGAGCAGCTGAAGGGAATACGGTGTCCGTCTACTATCCGGCAGAAAGGATTGAAAGTATTGTCATGCCCTGACGCCATAGGCCGTTTGATTCAGAAGGTCATGAATCACAGAAACGGACACAGTAAAAAAGATGTGGCAGCATCAACAGAAATTACTGAAGATAGTGTTTCAAAGCCTACGGCAAAAACCTACGACCATGGTAAAAACATTAAAAGCTGCCCCGAATGCGGCAGTGACGTAGAACATGAGTGTGGCTGCGTAGTTTGCAGGAACTGCGGCTATTCCAAATGCGGATAATGAGTTAAGTGAGACGAATGAGCTAAGGGAACGTATCCTTTGGCTCATTATTTTTATATGAGAAACCTTGCTCCGCTTTA
>JBMNTI010000049.1:0-17497 GCA_050945655.1 Acetivibrionales bacterium
AGCAAAAAGCAGGTGCCATAGTAGCCATTGTTTGATAGTTCTTTCATAATGATTTCAAAGTATATGACATCTGACTAAGCATTAGGTATTCTACCTTACTCCTTCAGCATATGATATGCGGTTGCAACATTGGCCTTGGCCATTAATGTCAGGCGTTTTTTGGAATTGCACAGGTCGTCCCGGATCTTTGCATTGTTTTCCCATATCAGATCAAGCTTTTTACAGATTTTGACCGTATCAAGGTTTTCTACGTGCCCGGCCGAAGGCTGGTTTATTTCTTTTAAAAATGCTTCTACTTTTGGTTCATAAACAAGCCCTATAAGCGGAATGCATTGGGTAGCGGCATAAATTATCGAGTGAAGGCGCATCCCCACCATGAGCTTAAGCCTTGATGTCAGTCCCAATATAATATCAGGGGAATACAATCTTGTCACAATGGAAGAAGGATGCGTCATCCTGCCTGCTACGACCTGTGAAATCTCAAAATCCATGGGATATTGCATTGGAATAAATACCGGATGAGCATTAAATTTTTTGGCACAATAGTCCGCAATCTCCGCAATTTTATCCAAATATCCGGAGTTAGCCCATTTTCGGATGGAGAATCCTATTAAAGGCTTATCAAGAGGGATATTTTCTATTTGGATAAGCTCGTCGACTCTGCTTTCATCGGATGCCTCCAGAAGCACTGCGGGATCCGATGACACATATATATTTGGCTTATTGATTCCCAAAGCCTTGATTTCATTGAACGACTCAGCATCCCGCAAGCTTATGGCTTGCAGTTCATTGAGTATTTTTCCGGCAAAGCGTCTATTGAAGGTTCGCTTTATAGGGCCGATGCCATTGGCAAAAAGCATAGTCCTGGTTCCCAGTTTTTTTGCTGTTTTAAGAACCGAAAGATAATACCATATCGAGCGGGTGCTGGTGTTGTCCTGAATAAGGCTTCCGCCGCCTGCCAGGAAAAGCCTGGTTTTTTTAAGAATTCCAATAACCTTGATAATATTAAAGCGGTTCACCGAATCGACCAGGAACTGTTTTTTGGTTTCCCGGGGTTTTTTTGAGAACACAAGGAAAGTTAACTTTGGGTCGGTTTTCCGGAAAGCGTCAAGGATGGACTTAAGTATAGCTTCATCGCCACTGTTTTTATAGCCATAATAACCAAGTAGCGCGATGTCATATTTTTTGCCGTCTTGCTTATTCTTCTTTTCCTCTTTCAAAATAGCTTCATATATAGATAGCTGGCTCTCGCACATGCTTCTTAATGAAAACCCGGCTTCAGCCATTATTTTCAATTTTTCACCCATAATTTCCCGCTTGTTTTTATCAAGAGATAATTCCGAAAGATATGTGCCGAGAGTTTTCCAGTCCTTTGGTTCTACAAGGTAGCCGTTTACCCCCGATTCTACAAGCTCGCTCAGCCCCCCGACGCGGGTACTTACGAACACTTTAGAGAATCGTGCGCCTTCAAGAACAACATAGGGAAAACCTTCGCTTATTGAGGTAAGAACATTTATATCGATAATCTGGAAAAAATCGTAGGGGTTTTCCACCATACCCGTAAAATATACGTATGGCGTCAACCCTAAACTATCGGCGAATTGCTTTAGATGATCCATGAGCTCATCGCCGGGACCGGCTATCAAAAATCTGGCATCCGGATTGACCTTAATAACCTCAGCCGCAGCACGCAAAAAGGTCTCATGATCCTTGACCGGATGAAGCCTTGCCATAATTCCGATAAGCACACAGTCTTCGGGGAAGGGTACCCCAAATCTTTCAAAAAACTCTTTTCTTGTGCACGGAGAAATTTCATTGTCAAAGGAAATTCCGTTATTTACAGAATAGAGGTGCTGAGGGTCAAATCCGCTGTCTTTAAGTATTTCCTTAAGGTTGGCCGATACGCTTATATGGTGGTTTATCCGCCTTAATGCAATCATATTGATAATGCCGAAGGTAAACCTTTTCAAAATACTGTGAATATAGTCAAGGTGATAATCACTGTGTACGGTAGTAACAACAGGAATACCGGTAATACTTTTTATAATTGAAGCCATCATATTAGCCTTGGCTCCGTGGGAATGAATGATGTCATATTGACCGGATTTAATCAGCTTGAGTGTTTTGCGAAGATCAAGAAATATATTGCCTGTCTTGACAATACGTGCGTCAATACCCATTGCAACCGCATCATCGTGGAACTTACCCTTCCTGAAGCTGATAAGGGTTGCATCAATATGTTTGCCCAGTTCTTTTATTAGCTGTAAAACATGGCTTTTAGCGCCTCCCTCATCTCCGCCTCCGATAAGGTGTATTACTTTCATATACTACCTGATCCTTTCAAGGTCTATTGTGTCTCAACAAGTGTCTTGCTATAAACTTACATCGCACCATTCATTCCTGTAAAGGATGCGCTGCTTTTTAATCCCTATACTTTTTAATATAGCATAGGCTTCGTCATAATAAAAATCAATATTATCAGGATTATGGCAGTCTGAGTTCACCATAACGGGAATATCCATATCACGGCAGGCTTCCAATATCCATTTGCTCGGATAAGGAGTACTGGTATAGCCTTTGGCCATACCCCCGGTATTTACTTCAACGATTGTGTTTGTCAGTGATATGATATCTAAGGTTTTTAAGACTTCATCCCTGTATACACTATCATCTTCGCTAAAAAAAATATTTCCGGGATTATTTTTTCGGATAACGTCCAAATGTGCGACAATGTTTGGTGTCATTTTCATGAGCATTTCTCTTATCTGAGCAAAATAGGCTCTGAATAAAGCGTGTATATCATTGTTAAATCCCATCTCAAGGGTATTCTCAAATTCTTTGCGAGAACCGTCTATGGACATGTTTTGTCCGGTTTTATCATTTATTAGAAAATGAATGGCTCCGATAGTATATTCAATGCCATTCTTTCTCCGCCAATCGGTACAGCCGGGATAGTAATCGGTTTCAAGACCGGTATATATTTCAATATCATTTTTATATTTTTCTTTTAATTGTTTGGTTAGAGCTACATATTCGTCAAAGTATTCCTTCTGCATATGCCAGTTGGTTTTGAAAATAACAGGGGCATGACAGGAAAACCCTAATACTTGGAAATTACCTTCCAAAGCTGATATTATATAGGCTTCCAGGTCTTCTCTACCGTCGTCGAACCGGCTGTGGGTATGAAATGTACTTTTTACCATAAATACTCCTTAATGCTTTTCCTTTTTATTAAAAACCTTGAACATATCACCCAAAGTTTTTAAAGAAACCAATTCTACCTGTCTCTTTATTTTCTTGGTAGTTGTTTTTTCAAACTCTCCCTCACGGATTTCAAAGTGCTTGATCTTTTTGTAGGAGGAAAGCTTCTTGTTTGCTTTTACAACTTCCTGCTTAATAAGCTTGTTAAGTTCGTCCTGGACCGGCACTCTGCCGAATTTTTCAACTAAAACCTCCATGTTCGGCACAATCTTTGCGCAGACAATTGTATCGGAATCATCTGAGCTGTATACGCCATAGACCAGGGATTCCTTTATGTACTCGCTTTTATTAAGGTATAGTTCGACATCCTCCGGGAATATATTCTTACCGTTTTTGGTCACGATAACATTTTTTTGCCGCCCGGATATATATAAGAAGCCGTGTTTATCTATATATCCGTTATCACCGGTGTACAACCAGCCATCACGCAATACGGCCTTTGTTGCTTCGGGATTCTTGTAGTAGCCGAGCATGGTGATAGGACCATTTACCTTTATTTCACCTATACCATCGGGTCCGGGATCATCTATAGCCACCTCAATTCCGCTCAATGGCAGACCTGCGGATTTGTCCCGATAATAATCCAAACGATTGACCGATACTATGGGAGAGCATTCTGTAAGTCCGTATCCCTGCATAATATTAAAACCCATTGCTCTAAGATCCCTGCTGATCTTCGGGTTCAGTGCGGCAGCACCTGAAATTACCAGCCTCAGGTTGCCTCCCAAATTATCTAAAACCTCTCTGAACAGTTTTCCTCTAATATCTATATTGAGCTTCATAAGGGTGCTTGAAATAAAGAGACCTGTTTTCAGAGCCAACGTGCGTTTTTCTTTTCGTGCTTTTTTTATTACCTTGCTGTAAACATTCTCTAAAATCAACGGCACACTCATTATTATCGTGGGCTTGTATTCCTGAAGATTTTTTGTAATATGCCTGAGACCTTCGCAGAAGCAGATCGTAACCCCCAGGTATAGCATTGTCAGAAAACCCGCAGTACATTCGTATGTATGGTGCAAAGGCAATATGGACATGATAAGGTCGTTATTATCGGCATATAGAAGCTGAGAAACAGCCATTATATCCGAAGCAATATTTTTGTGGCTTAACATTACTCCTTTGCTCTGGTCGGTGGTGCCTGAAGTAAAAATCAGCATATTCATTACATCAGGGTCGATGGAAGCTCTGGTAAATGTAAAATCATTTTCATCGAGCGACTCTTTGCCGTTTTGAATAAGCTCATCATAGGAAAGGGCATAATTATCGCTTTTTTTAAGATCAAAGCAAATTATTTTTTGAAGACTGGGCAGACCTGGTTTTTTTCTTACTAAAACATCCAGATAATTTTTTGAACAAAAGACTGCGCTTGCCTCACTTCTTTCGAGGAGTGAGCATATTTCGGATTCGGGTAATTCCTTATCCAGCGGAACAATTACACCTGTGCCGTTTACTACCGCCAAATACGATACACACCATTCATAGCGGTTTTCACTGATGATTGCGATTGCTTTATCTTTCAGTCCCAAATTGCATAAAGCGGTACCCAGGCAGTTTATTTCACTTTGGAATTGTTTAAATGTTACGTTATTGATATTGCCGGTGATAATGTCCTTAACCAAAAAAGCGTCCGAATCACCGTAAATATCTACACTTTGCTGCAGCATATCCCTAAGGTCATTGATTTTCCTTACCTTATACAGCATTTTAGGCTTTTTCATATCACATACTCCTAAGTTTAATAAAATATAAATATATGGCAAATGTAATGAAATCATTATACTTTATTAGCATTTAGATGACAATATTTACACCTCCACAGACCTCTAAGCTTACTGGATAAACATAAATTTTGGATAAGCTTAGCAAGTTTTGTAAATATGGCTCAGTTATTTCGTGAAATTGTTGAAACGTGTATATTAATATGATATCATTTATGAAGAGTTGCAAAACAGCGTATTGTTCTGTTGAGCAGCTTTTCGGTACAATCATTAATGGCATGAATCATGTCGAAAAGAGGAGAGCCCAATGAGTAGCGTGATAAAGGTAAATGCGTGTGTTTATTCCCGTATTGGCTATGGTAGGACTAATAATACCAACTCCTTCTATTTGAACGGCAAATTTACTTCCGAACAGCATATTGAAAATCTACAGGCTTCTATGGAAAACAGAGGGATTGAGTATCTTTTTGCCGTATCGGATAATATGGTATATGACAATCCGGAGCAAGAAATAAGCACTTCAATTCTAAAAGAAGTTGGAAAATTCCATGAAAAAATTACTGTCAGCGGCGGTGATATTAATTCAAAGATAAAAGAGCTTGAGTCTCGTGTTAACGAAACCGAGCGCCTTATCTCAAGTTTTTTGGAAATGAACAGGGTACCTGAAACCTATCCGGAATGGAATCTCGGATTTTCGGGCTTACTCCTTTCAGACGGGCAGCTTGTTGCTGTAAGCAGCGGGAATGGGCGGATTTTTATGATGCGTGACGGTAGATTCAGGCCGTTGGCATCGGATGTATCAAGAGCCAAGAGAGAGATTGATAATAGAATTCTTGCTAATGAAGAAGAAAACCCAACTGATATTGTTCTCCCGGGAGAAGAGGATAAAGGCAATGCTGTTGTTTCCGATGTGTATGACATTGCGGAAGGAGATTCATTTCTCCTGTTAAGCAACGGTATTTACCAGGCTTTGGGCGAAGAAAAAATTGAAGACATTTTAGCCCTTCGAAGTGACAGTACATATATAGCACATCGCCTGGTTGACGAGGCTATGAAGAGGAAAACCGAGGGTGATATTACAGCTTTGGTAGTTCAGGTGGAAAAGCTTATCACTAACCCAGGCAAAGTAAAAAAGCCGGCTCTTAGAATGCAGCCGAAAAAAGATGTAAAGTCCAAAGTCCAAAAGCTTAACAATGCTCCTGCTATAACATATAAATATAACAGACGGAAGACAAATAAATATCAGAGTTCTATTCTGATCGGAATGGTATTTGTAACTGTTCTGATATTATTCGGAATCATTTTTCTTATAATAAGTTCTTTAATGAATACAGGCAAGGAGAACCTGGTTACTCCGACACCCACACCACCTGCTGTTTCAACAAAACCTACCGGTACACCGGACGAGACTGTTACTCCTACCGAAGACCCTGACGAAACAGGGGATCCGGAGGCAACTCCAACGCCTACTCCGCAAGCCGGAACCGAGGTAAAAAACCATGTTGTCAAGAAAGGCGACAGTATGAGCTCTGTAGCCAGGAATTACTACGGCGATACATCATTGATCGATGAATTATGCAAATACAATAATATTTCCGACCCAAATAAAATTATCCAGGGTCAGGTAATAAAAATTCCGCCTAAGGAAGTATTAAAAGCTCAATAATAATATTGGAACTGATATCAAAGATTATGGAATCAATATAAATAAAAACGGGGAGGACCCCGTTTTTTATTTACCCCTGCAGACTATTGGCGATATACATCATATAGCTTAAACTAAATCGTAAGACTGTGCGAAAACTGTTTTAACATGCAGGTTATAATATTTGATTGTGCAATTGTAAATAAGCGGCTAGGTTGCTGCAATTAAAGCGAAGCATGGATTGCAGACGTAATACTGTTTATGAGGGAGCGAAACGGACAATAAGCAGGGCAATAGATGTCATTCCTCATTACGCTACGCACCATGCAGCCATCCTGAACGAAACGATACGCCATACGTGTCATCCTGAACGGAACGAAGTGGAGTGAAGGATCTTTTGGTTATACGGCAAGATCCTTCGCTGACGCTCAGGATGACAAACCGCTCAGGGACATACTGCTCAGGATGACAAATGTCAGCTATAGCCGCAAAACTTGCATAGATTAAATACTATTGATAGTTTTCGCACAGTCTGTCGTGCGCTTAAATTTATGGTGCTGCTTCAAGAAATATATCCATTAATTTATAACCCGGATCTACCGTAAATCCGCTTTTTTTCACGCAAGCCTCTGTATAAACAGCTTCGGGATCTAACACATCCGGTTTGCGGCTGTCATATATGAAGAACGGAACCGGATCGCCGGAATGGGTTCTGATGGAAGCAGGCGTGGGATGATCCGGGAGTACCATCAAACGATAGTCCCCCATACCCTCAAGGCCATTGATCAATGGGCCAAGAACCAATGCATCGATCAGCTCGATAGCCCGGATTTTTTCTTTTACCTGGCCTTGATGACCGCATTCATCAGGTGCCTCAATATGAATATATACAAAATCCCGTCCTGATTGCAGCTCCTGTAAAGCTGCCTCGGCTTTACCCTGAAAATTAGTATTAATATTTCCGGTGGCTCCCGGTACATTAACCGGCTTCATACCCGATGCGATTCCAATTCCCTTGATAAGATCAACAGCCGAAATAACAGAGCCGCAGAGCCCATATTTCTCAATAAAAAGAGGAATCTCAGGCTTTTTTCCCTGTCCCCAGAGCCATATCGAATTGGCGGGGTTCAATCCTCGCTGGACACGCTTTCTATTTACAGGATGATCTTTTAAAACCTGGGTACTTTTTTTCATGAGCGCTAATGCAACTTCACTGCCCGGACCTTCGGGAAGATGCCCGATAATTTTCTTTCCCGAGATATCATGGGGAGGTGTCAACCTGATATCCATAGGACCGTCCTTCCAAACAAGACAGTGCCGATAACTGACACCTGGATAGAAAGCTATTCCGTCCTCATTCAGTTCATTTGCCACAGCTTTCATAAGCTCAGTGGATTCGGTGGTTGTGATTTCTCCCGCACTATAATCCTTCATATAGGAATTCTCATAAATATCTTCACTGTCAAGAGTGACTAAATTACATCTTAAGGCCGTATCATCAGCATTCAGCATTAATCCCATGCTTATCGCTTCAAGGGGGGAACGGCCTGTATAATATTCCTTTGGATTAAAACCGAATACCGATAAATTTGCCACATCACTGCCCGCAGGCATTCCTTCGGGAATAGTATGAGCCATACCGGATATTCCGGATTTAATCAACTTATCCATATTAGGTTTATTTGCAGCCTCCAGTGGAGTTTTGCCGCCTAATTCGTCTATAGGCCGGTCAGACATACCGTCACCAAGTAAGATAATATATTTCATAAAAAACCACCTCTATTGAAAAGCTGCCTCCTTAATAAGAAGGCAGCTCATGTTTTAAGTACTATTATTAAAGCTTTGATGCAATATATTCATTGCGTCCGGCGACGTTCCATACCGGCGACCTTCTGTCGGTGCGTCGAATTGATTTGATTCTAAGCTCCCCTGCGGAGCTGTCGGACAGCATATTCATCAAAGCAGCCATGATGACTGCGACAATTTCACCTTCGTTATTTCGATTCCGGAGAGATACGGCGCTTTCACTTCTTGAAGCATTAACATTTGATTTTGCTTCCTCTTGTGATTTGTCCGCACCAAAAAGCTTTGAAAAGAATGACATAACTACCTCCTTATTTTTCCCTGTAACCCGGAGCATTTATTCACATAGCTATAAAGCATATGCATACATCCGCAACAATAAATGATTTATTATATTATACTATACTATCCTGTTAAACTTAACACAATCCCCACGAACAAGTCAATACCGACATTAGGGTTTGAGTTTTCCCTCAAATAGCAGTATTAAATGTTGCGATAAATTATTGTGATCCATTCTCTTAACAAGCTGCGGTCATTTCCTTTGCTGATTTATACCCAAATATTCTCCCGGGATAATTATTAATCCACTTATCCCATAGACTATAAGGGGTAAGCATTGAAATATCATTATAATATTATTATCTTTGGTCCAGAGTTGGGTGGCACTAAGGTTGCCCTATTAACCGGCAACCTATTATTTTCTGTAAGATATTACAACCCCTCGGTTTTAAGATTGAATCTTCCTGTATATGCAGAATAGATAGAGTCATTCTTACATTTGTGCAGTTACTTCGCCTCATAATAATACCAATTATCTTTTATTAGCTCCGTTACTGTTAGCCTAATTCCCCATCCGTCCAATGTTTTGTCATCTTTTGAAAATGCAACACCATGTCCAAATTTTATATCAGTATCGCTCAAGGTAAAGTATATTCCGTTTCCACCATCCTCATCGATGTATTTATAATGTAATTCATTAAAAATCCGATCGATACTGTTTTTAACATTAATGTCTGTAATTTTTATTTCCCTCTTGCCTTTTGAGGATGAAACTCTGGCATTATATGAATTGTTCTGTTTTTCAATAAAAAATGTTTCTTCAGAATCTTTATCATAATTTTTTATGAAAGCAGCAATTGTGTTGAAGTCGTCTGAGTACTCCAGAAAATCTTTAACTATACTGTCTTTTTCAAATTTATTGCTAAATAATTTGTTAGCAATTTCCCATTTCATTTTAGTAATCATACTCCTTTCACATAACACTGTTGCAACAATTAAACACAAAACAAAGCCATGATAATTCTATATCTTTTTACCATTTTACCACCCACATTATAGTAACCATGATAATGGAATGTCATTATAAGCTGGCTTTAAATCAGGATATGACTTGTTAAACCAATCTATACCTTTTTTAATCATCCAATGATCATTCTCGTCGCCCCCGTAATAGGGAGGTCTTTTCGTTTCAGGATCAGTAATTCCCCTTTTTGCTACTCCGCCCCCCAGTAAAGAGTTACATCACCAAAGCCCACTACACTTCCAAAATATCCATATGTAATATTTACCAGGGCAATTGCTTTCTCCGCTTCTCTAAACGCATCAAACAATGGTTTAACATTTTTGGTATAGACATCCTTTTTCCAATAATCAGCGCAATCCTCCCATGACATCCCAACAGTTTTCATATTACCATTATCTCCTTTTTTATTCTAGGCTTATTACTACCACAAATGTACACGCATCCCGCTCTGCCGCTTGATCGTAATAGCCGCCATAATCAGGTGAAGGTTAAAAGACAAATGTTTGAAAAGTCATATAAAAACATCTGGTGCTAATATGAATCAACACAAGATATTTTAATCTATGGTATATTATACTATTTATATTGTCAATAATTTGAAGCTTTAAAGTTTCCTGGCCTATGCAAAAAGTTGCGCATTTTCTGCAGTTTGATATAATTATAGCTATAAAACATACAAGGATTAAACCGGAGGTGGCTATTATAATGGTAAAGGTAACCAAAGATGATATTATTATGGATGTCCTTATGATAGACAAGGGCACGGCACCTATTTTTATGAAACACGGTATGCATTGTCTCGGTTGTCCGTCTTCTTCAGGGGAAAGTATTGGTGATGCATGCGCTGTTCATGGCATCGACCCAGATAAGCTGATAGATGAATTAAATGCTTTTTTTAATGCTAAATAGGAAACAAAACGCGGTTGTATTATAATTTTTTCACTACCTATGATTTAGGTGTGTATTTTGAGAGGAGAAATATGAAAATACCGGAAATTGCAGAACTTATCAAAGCAGAAATATATACAAAAAACTATGATTCCAGCGTTGATATACTTTCTGCTTGCAGCGCTGATCTTATGAGTGATGTTATGGCATTTTCAAAGGCTAATACACTACTTTTAACTGGTCTTGTAAATCCTCAGGTAATAAGAACTGCCGAAATGATGGATATAAAAGCAGTCTTATTTGTGCGTGGCAAGAAGCCCCTGGAAACAATGATAGAAATGGCTGAGGAAAAAGGAATAGCACTTCTTGCGACCGATTATCCCATGTTCGAAGCAAGCGGGAAGCTATATACCGGCGGAATTCATGGGCGTGGAGAATAAATTGCCTATGAATAATGTAGTTGTAAGAGACTATATCATACCCGCCAATGATTTTACCATAGCGGGGGAGGCTTCCAGCAGCGTACGCAAGATATTATCACAGATAGGTGTTGCGCCGGATGTTGTAAAACGTACATCCATAGCCATGTACGAGGCTGAGATAAATGCTGTGATCCACGGTAATGGTGGCCAGGCCCATGTGGAAATCGATGAAAATAAAATTTTTATTAGTATATCAGACCAGGGTCCGGGTATAGCCGACTTGGAACTGGCCATGCAGGAAGGTTATTCCACTGCTCCGGATAGTATCAGGGAAATGGGCTTCGGAGCGGGAATGGGGCTTTCTAATATAAAAAAGCATTCTGATGTTTTTGAAATCAAAACCGCGATTAACGAAGGAACTACAGTATATATAACTGTGTTTTTTAAACCGTTATAAAACTTGGTATTCCATATTGAAGGGGCTATTTAATGGAACAGGATTATTTTCACTCTGTCACCCTTGACACAACAAAGTGCAAAGGCTGTACAAATTGTATCAAACATTGTCCTACAGAAGCTATTCGGGTACGTAGCGGCAAGGCTGTAATAATTAAGGAAAGATGTATCGACTGTGGAGTATGCATAAGGATATGCCCTTATCATGCAAAAAAAGCGGTTACCGATTCACTTGAAATCATTAAAGGTTATAGCTATAAAATAGCGCTTCCGGCACCAACATTATACGGACAATTCGGACCTGGCTATTCCAGGGAAAGAATAGTCCTGGCATTAAAGCAATACGGCTTCGATTATGTTTTTGAAGTGGCAAGGGCCGCAGAAATAGTAACTAATGCAACTGAAAATTATATGTTGAATCAGGATATAAAAAAACCGGTTATATCTTCTGCTTGTCCTGCGGTTGTAAGGTTTATCCAGATACGCTTTCCGAATCTTATTGATAATCTGCTGAGAATTGAGTCTCCTATGGAAGTGGCGGCAGCTCTGTCAAAACAAGAGGTGAACGAAAAGTATGGCATACCTTTTGAGAAAATGGGGGCGTTTTTCATTTCACCCTGCGCTGCAAAAGTGACCAGTGTAAAGGCTCCTTATGAAAACCGGAAATCAAATGTGGACGGAGTAATATCAATAAAGGATATTTTCCTTCCCCTTCTTGACATTATGAAAAAGCAGGATGACATAACATCGGAACCATTCTCTTTATCAAGCGCAATAGGCGTTTCCTGGGCCGAAACCGGCGGTGAGAGCGCGGCGATTAAAGATGGACGGCGTATTGCTGTTCATGGCATACAAAATGTCAACGATATTCTGGAGGAAGCGGTTCAAGGCAATCTGGACAATATTGATTTTTTAGAAGTTCTTGCTTGTCCGGAAGGCTGTCTTGGCGGTCCTCTGACAGTTGAAAACCCCTTCATAGCAAAAGTAAACCTCAATAATGAAATAGAAAAAATAAAGAAAAATCAGGCTCATAGTATGCAGCAGAAACCTGAAAATATTGACGCATTTGAGTGGAAATCCACTGTCGAGTACAGACCCATAATGAAGCTTGATGACGATATGATGAAGGCTTTGGAAAAAATGAATAAGATCGATGCAATAACCGAAGGCTTGTATGGGTTGGATTGCGGAGCATGTGGCGCGCCAAGCTGCAGAGCGTTAGCTGAAGACATCGTACGGGGCAATGCCAAATTGACCGATTGCATCTTCAAACTCAGAGAAAAGGTTACCAGTATTGCCAATGAACTTCATCAAATTGAAGGCACAGGGAGTAGAACCGATGACAGTAAATGAATTATCACGGAAGCTGGAATTAAATATTTTAGCCGGTACTCATGAAAACTTGTCAAAAACAGTTACCGGCATATATGTTTGTGATTTGTTAAGCTACGCCATGGCAAAGGTCAATCAGGGAGACGTATGGATAACCGTACATACAAATCTGAACGTGGTGGCGGTTGCGTCTCTGACCGATTGTGCCTGTGTTCTTATCCCGGATAATATTGAAATTGATGATCAGACAATCGAAAGGGCGAATGATAAGGGAGTCCCCTTTCTTTCAAGTACAAAAAGCGCGGCCGAGCTTTGTTATGAGATATATGAAACCATAAAGGATAAATGATGAAATACTGGGTTGATCTGCATATTCATTCCTGTCTGTCCCCTTGTGCGGAGGAGGACATGACCCCCAATAATATCGTTAATATGGCTCTAATAAAAGGCCTTGATATTATTGCCGTTACTGACCACAACTCAGCCGGAAATCTGAAGGCTGTAATTGAGGCTGGAAACAGGCAGGGATTATTGGTAATACCGGGTATGGAACTTTGCACAGCAGAAGAAATCCACCTCATTTGCCTGTTTCCTGAGCTTAAGAAGGCACTTTCTTTTGAGAAACTTGTTTATGAACACTTGAATCCGATAGAAAACCGGGAAGATATTTTCGGCTCACAAATTATTATGGACAATAATGATAACGAGATTGGCAGAGAGTCACGGCTTCTTGCCGGTGCCAGTACATTGAATGTTGAAACTGCAATAAAATCGGTAAAGAATCTTAATGGAGTTGTAATTCCTGCCCATGTTGATCGTAGGTATTGCAGCATGCTGAACACCTTAGGTGCAATTCCCGCCGAGTATGGTTTTATATATCTGGAGATATCAAAAAATTGCATGCTTGAAGATTTTCTGCGTGAATATCCGTCACTTGAGTCATATCAGTTTATCCGCTCTTCCGATTCTCATTTCTTATGTGGCTTGCTGGAGCAGGAGGTAGCTTTAGATCTGGAAGAAAAAACAAGTGAATCATTGCTGGCTGCACTTCAACTTAGACAAGGGTAGACAAGGGGACTCATATTGCTCTTGGATAAAACCATTGGTATTTGGTATAATGTGACTAATTAAAGTTTGGATCCTACCGGAGGTTTTCATGGATACGGTTTATAAAATACTAAAAACAGTGCAACTAAATATTGATACTTTTTTCTTCACTGTCAAATCCGATAAAGTATCAAAAAAAGCCAGGCCGGGCCAAATGGTCCATGTAAAATGCGGTGAAGAAAACGGAGTTATTCTCAGAAGGCCGATAAGTATCTGTTCTGTAGATCGTGAAAACGGTACCTTTGATATTGTCTTTCAAGTCAGGGGCAAAGGGACGAAAATTCTTTCCGGATATAAAGCAGGAGATAATATAGATGCAATGGGCCCTTTAGGCCACGGTTTCACAATATATCCAAAACATAAAAAAATAATAGCGGCAGGCGGTGGGATAGGTATTTTCCCTCTTCTTCAGTTGCTTAAAGATCACCCGGCGGAAAATAAAAAGGCTATACTAGGTTTTAGAAGCAAATCCAATGTCATACTGGAAAAAGAGTATAAAGATGCTTGTGATAAGCTGTTTATATCAACCGATGACGGAAGCTACGGCGAGAAAGGCTTTGTTACGGATATTCTGAAAAAGGAACTGGGCAAAGAGCCGGCTGATATGGTGTTTTTCTGCGGACCATTGCCTATGATGAAAATTGGAACACAGATAGCTAAGGAATATGGCATACCATGCGAGGTTTCCATGGAACAGCGGATGGGATGCGGTATCGGGGCATGCCTTGTGTGTGTCTGCAAGACAAAAAAAGATGATGACTGGGAGTATTCACAGGTTTGCAAGAAAGGCCCCGTTTTTGGCGGCGAAGAAATAATTTTTGATTGATTTGTGCGAGGGTTAGAGTAATGAACGATAGTGTGAATCTTAAGATAAATATTGGGGGATTGGAACTTAAAAATCCTGTTATTGCGGCTTCCGGGTGTTTTGGCTTTGGCCGCGAGTACAGCCGTTATTTTGATCTGAACCGTCTTGGGGGAATCGCCGTGAAGGGTCTGACACCCTTGCCCAGGAAAGGGAATCCTCCGCCTCGCATAGCCGAAACGCCATCCGGTATATTAAACAGTGTGGGGCTTCAGAACCCCGGAGTCCATACCTTTATAGAAAAAGAGATCCCGTTCTTAAGAGGATTTGACACGGCTCTCATTGCAAATGTTTCGGGAAATACGGTAGAGGAATATGAGAGCATGGTTGAGTTGCTGTCTGATGCCAATATTGATGCAATTGAGCTGAACCTGTCCTGTCCGAATGTCAAGGAAGGTTGTTTAAGCTTCGGCAGCTCGGCCAGCGGCGTAAATAATGTTGTTTCAAGGGTGAAAAAACGTGCGAAGAAGCCTTTGATAGTCAAATTGACACCCAATGTGACCGATGTTACCGAGATAGCGAAAGCAGCGGAAGCAGCCGGCGCCGATTCGGTTTCATTAATCAATACTATACTTGGTATGGCAATTGATGCAAAAACCAGAAGGCCCATACTGGGGAATATAACAGGAGGGCTTTCAGGACCGGCTGTTAAGCCCATAGCTTTAAGAATGGTATATGAAGTATCCAAGTCGGTAAAAATTCCTGTGATCGGCATGGGTGGAATTTCCAACGGCACCGATGCCATTGAGTTTCTTTTGGCGGGTGCTTCTGCCTTAATGATAGGCACAGCCGGCTTTGCAAACCCCATGGCATGGGTGGAAACCATTGAAGGTATTAAAGAATATATGTCCGAAAATAATGTTAAATCAGTAACTGAGCTGGTGGGCGGCCTTATTGTGTGAGATGGCTAAGCTATGCAAAAGGCTTGTTATAAGCCTCTACCCTTTTTCACAGTCTGACGGCAGCCTGTGAAAAAAATGTTTTGATATGCATTGTATTATATTTTATAATGCAACCGTAAATAAGCGATAGCCGCAAAATTTGCATAGGTTTAATACTATTGGTAGTTTTCGCATAGCTTGGCGAGGAGAAGGCGGAAACGAGAGGAACAAATATTTTGGAGGATACGGGATATGAATAAGCTACTGATAGACTACCTGTTTAAGACTAAAGCCATACGGGTCTGTCCGAAGGACAAGCCCTTTTGGTATACATCGGGAAGAATCGGTCCATATTATGTGAACACGCATTTTTTATATGGCAGCGAGCAGAAGGCCAATGAATTTTTGGCCGACATAGACAGACTGAAAGAGGATAAGCTATCCTGCTCAAAAGAGATTCACCGGATGTCAAAGGAAAACTACCGAGCCGATGATATCTATAAAGGAACAATAGATACTTTAATAGCCTATATCAAAGATTATTTTGATATGAACAAAATTGACATGGTCTCCGGCGGTGAAAGGCGGGATTGGTTTTTTTCCTTTATGGTGGCCGATATTCTTAACAAGCCGCATATAACGCTTTTTAAAGATCTTGTTGCGGTGGTTTACAAGGATGGGGAATCGGTGCCGTCAGGAAGTTACAAGGGAGAAAAGGTACTTCACATAGCCGATTTGATAACTACGGCTTCCAGCTATGAACGGGCCTGGGTTCCCGCAATTAAAAATCTCGGAGCCGATGTAAAATGGAGTCTTGTGGCAGTGGACAGGCTGCAGGGAGGAAAGGAAGTATTAGCCGGTCTGGGGATAGAATCCCATGCATTGGTTGATATAGACAGACGGGTATTTATTAAGGCAAGGGGAAGCGGATATATAGATGAAGCCCAGTTAAGCCTGGTATTGGATTATATGAAAGATCCTGAAGGCTCAATGAAGGAATTTTTAAAGAAGAATCCAGATTTCCTTGTCCAGGCTCTGGCAGGGGACGAGAAAACAGCACAGAGGGCTCGTCTGCTTGTTGAAAATAATTTTTATCAGGTAAGCTCGGAATTGAGCATGCGCCTGTAAAATGGGATTGCTGCGCCGCAGCCTGATTATGCCCAGGATAAGAGGTTTTATGAGATTACCCGAATTCTTTGAAGAAAACTTCAGAGCTTTAATGGATAAAAACGAGTACAGGGATTTTATTGCATCCTTTGGCCGAGAACGAAATTTCGGCATAAGGGTCAACACCTTAAAAATTAAGCCCGATGAATTTTTAGATTTTATAGAAAGACAACTTGAGCCTATTCCATGGATTTCCGAAGGATTTTATTATCCCGAAGGGGAAGTATTCGGGAAGCACCCTGCATATCATGCCGGATTATATTATATTCAGGAACCCAGTGCGATGATGCCGGCACAGGCTTTATGCCCTGAACCCGGCGAGAAGGTGCTGGATCTTTGTGCCGCACCCGGAGGAAAGACTACTGCATTAGGAAGTAGAATGCAAAATATGGGGCTGCTCGTAGCCAACGATATTAGTCCGAAGCGTGTCAAGGCACTGGTTAAGAACGTTGAACTAATGGGACTTACAAATACGTTTATTGTCAATGAAAGCCCTGAAAAGCTGCAGCAAGTGTATCCCGCATACTTTGACCGCATACTTCTTGATGTGCCCTGTTCCGGCGAAGGGATGTTCAGGAAGGACAAAGAGGCGGTGCAGAGCTATTCCCGGTTTAAAAGCGACGAATGCGTAAGGGTACAAAGAGAGATT
>JBMNTI010000050.1:0-17402 GCA_050945655.1 Acetivibrionales bacterium
ACAAAAGTCACCGATATGCTTATTGACTGCGCAAATAAATACCTTTTAAATGATGATTACGAATTAGTGCTTGATCAAATTGTTGAGCGTTATGCTGAAATCGCAAAAGATTTAGGTCTTAATGGTCATATAATCAAGGATATAGAAAGTAATCTAAAAACAAGAGTATCTCTGAGTTACCATTCTGCGGCCAAATTTATGGATCGAATGAAGGCAGCCGGAGAGGATAATGCAGCACGTCTTGTCGCATGTTATCTGGAAAGTCTGGGCGTGCATGCTAAGTATATGAATCCAAGGGATGCCGGCCTGTTTTTAAGTGATGAATATGGAAATGCAAGAGTGCTGCCTCAATCCTTCAAAAACCTTTCGAAATTAAGAGATGTGGAAGGCATAATAATTTTCCCCGGTTTTTTTGGCTATTCATTATCTGGAGAGATTGTTACATTTCCACGGGGCGGTTCAGATATTACCGGCTCGATCCTGGCCGCAGCCTTAGAGGTCGATGTATATGAGAACTTTACAGATGTAGATTCGGTATTTGTTGCAAGTCCAAAACTGATTGAGCATCCAAAGCCTATTTCATTTCTTACATACAGGGAAATGAGGGAATTGTCCTATGCGGGTTTTTCAGTACTCCATGAAGAAACCCTGGAACCGGTATTTCAGAGGGGTATTCCCGTTAATATAAAGAATACTAATAATCCCGCTTCGCCGGGTACTATGATAACCCCGACGCGGGAAATGATTACATGTCCGGTGGCCGGTATTGCCGGAGATAAAGGATTTTGCTCGATTAATATAAATAAATACATGATGAACCGGGAAGTCGGATTCGGACGTAAGGTTCTTCAGATCCTTGAAGAGGAATGCATACCCTTTGAGCATATGCCTTCAGGAATAGACGATGTTTCAATAATCGTACGCAAAAAATATTTAAATGATGAAAAAAAGAGCCGTATAATGGAGAGAATCGCGAAAGAGCTGTGCGTTGACAGCATAAATCTTGAATATGACCTGGCTTTGATTATGGTAGTAGGCGAGGGGATGACCCGTACTGTAGGTATTATGAGCCGCATCACTAAAGCTCTGGCCGAAAATAACATCAATATCCGGATGGTGAATCAGGGATCTTCCGAGGTCAGTATTATGTTCGGTGTAAGCGAAAGTGACGCGGATAAATCAATAATAAGTATATATAATGAGTTCTTTAATTAATTAGCGATAAAGAAGTGTATAATTGTAGTATGGCAGGAGATGTATTGTTATGATTTTAGTATTGAAGCCAGGAGCTTCACGGGAACAGACCGATGAGCTATTAAGCCGTATTAAATCAATGGGGCTTGATGTTCATATTTCAGTGGGTGTTGACACCACTATTGTAGGACTTGTAGGTGATACTACCAAGCTTGACAGACTGTATTTTTCTTCATATGACATTGTTCAAAATGTTTTAAAAGTAACAGAACCGTTTAAAAAAGCAAATCGTATGTTCCACCCCGATGATTCGGTAATTGACGTAGGCGGCAGAAAAATCGGGGAAGGGCATTTTGTCATTATTTCAGGACCCTGTTCGGTTGAAAGTGAAGAACAAATTGTCGCAATAGCCAAAGCTTTAAAAAATACAGGCACGTCATTCTTAAGGGGTGGTGCTTATAAACCAAGAACATCACCCTATAGCTTCCAGGGCTTAGGTCTGGAGGGTCTGGAATTATTAAAGATTGCCCGGGCCGAAACAGGCTTGCCTATTGTTTCTGAGATTATGTCTGCAGATGTTCTGGATAGATTTGTTGATGCTGTGGACATTATTCAGGTTGGCGCCCGCAATATGCAGAACTTTGTTTTGCTGAGGGAATTGGGCAGAATAAATAAGCCTATACTATTGAAGCGCGGATTGTCGGCTACTTTGGAAGAATGGCTAATGTCTGCCGAGTACATTCTAAGTGAAGGAAATGAGAAGGTTATACTCTGTGAACGGGGCATTAGAACCTTTGAGACATATACCCGTAATACTCTGGATTTAAGCGCTATTCCTGCTATAAAAAAACTGAGTCATTTGCCTATAATAGTAGACCCCAGCCATGGTACAGGAAAATCATGGATGGTTGGCACCATGTCAAAAGCTGCTTTAGTTGCCGGAGCCGACGGCGTTGTAATAGAGGTGCATAACAATCCTAAACGTGCATTAAGTGATGGAGAACAGTCCATAACCCCCTCTGATTATGAATTAGTATTTAACAAATTAAAAGAGCTTTCAGTGGTAGAAGAAAAACAATTGGAGGTTTAGCCGTTGAGAAAAGTATGTGTAAATGCCGGGGGCAAAACCTATGATATACATATAGAAGCCGGTCTTTTTAAACGGCTGCCACATATTTTCCGCAGTAAATATTCCGGCAAAAAGCTGGCTGTTGTTTCAGACCATAACGTTTTTGAGCTGTATGGAAAGGAATTTATCCGACAACTTGAACCAGAAGGATTTTGTATTATTCCAATAGTATTTGAGGCAGGAGAAAAAAGCAAGAATCTTGCTACCCTGAATTCAATTTATAATGCTTTGGCTGACGGAGCTTTTACAAAAAGCGATATTACAGTTGCCTTAGGCGGAGGAGTAACCGGTGATATGGCAGGTCTTGCAGCCGCTACTTTTTTACGGGGGATGGGCTATATTCAAATTCCGACCACTCTTTTGGCTATGGTAGACTCGAGCATCGGAGGCAAAGTGGCGGTTGACATGCCACAAGGAAAGAATCTGATAGGAGCCTTTTATCAACCCGATGCGGTTTACACCGACCCTGAGATACTGAAATCTTTAAGTGACAGACAATTATCCGACGGTATGGCAGAATTATTAAAGCATGGCATAATAAAAGATGCTGCTTTATATAATAATCTGGTCCATGATGATGATATCTATGACAGGAAAATCTTATCTGCAAAGCTTGATGAATATATTTACACAAGCTGCAGTATCAAGAGAAGTATTGTGGAAGAGGACGAACAGGACATTGGTATACGGCAATTACTGAATTTCGGGCATACGGTGGGTCATGCTATTGAAAGAGTACAGGGATATTCCGGACTATCACACGGTGAGGCCATATCCATAGGAATGATTGTAATTACCATGCTTACCGAAAAAATGGGTCTGACGAAAAAAGGAGAATCCGGCAAAATAATTAAGGCTTTAGAAAAATACGATCTTCCCATAAAATGGCCTGATTTGAACATCTCAGAGATTATTGATGCAATAGCAATCGATAAAAAGAATCGTTCCGGCAGAATAACCGTTTCTTACATAGAGGAAATCGGGCAGGGCAGGCTTATCGAGTTTGATCTTAAAGAGCTGGAGGACAGAATTCATGGCACACTTACGGATTTTATCAAAACCCTATAACGGAACAATTATAGCACAACCCTCAAAAAGTATGGCACATAGGGCAATTATATGTGCTGCCCTGGCAAAAGGAAAAAGTAAAATAGATAATGTGGTATTATCTGATGATATCAATGCGACTTTGGGTGCGGTTTCTTCCTTAGGCGCGGTTATAGATATTGGAGACAGCAGTAAATATAAAGGCAGAAAACTGATTACCGTTAATTCGCAAGGAAAAATTTCCTCTGAAGAAAAAATAATAGATTGTATAGAATCGGGTTCAACAGCTCGTTTTATAATGCCGATAACCAGACTTGTTTCCGCTCCCAGCATATTGACGGGCAGGGGAAGACTAAAAGAAAGACCCTTTGACATCTATAAGAACCTGTTTACCGAAAAGGGAATAACCTATAAGGATCAGGAAGGTAAAATGCCCATCTCCCTTTCAGGCAAATTGATTCCCGGCAGGTATGAGCTTTCGGGAAATGTAAGCTCCCAATTCATATCAGGGCTGTTATTTACATTACCTCTATTGGAGGCTTCCTCAGAAATAATAATAAACAGTGCTCCCCAATCACTGCCATACATAAAAATGACAATTCAGACACTAAAGGAATTCGGCATAAATATTGATTATGATTTAGATTACAAAAAATATAGAATTACCGGAAACCAGTCATATAAAGCATCACCATTATATGAAGTAGAGGGGGACTGGTCTCAGGCCGCATTTTTCTGCGTTATGGGAGCTTTATCGGGGAAAATAGCTATAGAGGGTTTAAATACTAATTCACTTCAGGGAGATAAAATAATTCTCGATATTTTAAAGGAAATGGGTGCCAAACATGTCTTTGATGATAAAAAGGTCATATTTGATAAATCCGGATTAAAAGGCATAGCGGTAGATGTATCCCAGTGTCCCGATCTGGTTCCGGCAATCGCAGTCGCCGCTTCCCAAGCTCAGGGAGTAACAGTAATAACAAATGCTGCCCGGCTTCGCATAAAAGAATCCGACAGATTATTAACAACATCAAGAGAACTTAATGCCTTGGGAGCTGATATATCAGAGACTGAAGACGGGCTGATAATAACTGGCAAATCCGGCCTTTTAGGAGGAGAAGCTTTCGGTTCGGAAGATCACAGGATAGTAATGGCTCTGGCCGCAGCTTCCTCTGTTTGCAAAGGACCTGTTAAGATAGAAGGGTATGAGGCTGTTAAAAAGTCTTATCCCGATTTTTGGGAAGATTTTATTACCCTTGGAGGAGAAGTGGAGTTTTATGGGTAGTATTTTTGGAAAAAATCTAAAAATTTCGGTATTCGGAGAGTCACACGGATCCGCTATAGGGGTGGTGATTGATGGACTCCCTTCGGGTTATGATATTAATAATGATATTATTTCCAGGGAAATGGGACGCAGAAGACCCATATCAGAGGTTTATTCCACCGCCCGCAAGGAAGCAGATGAGGTGGAAGTACTGAGTGGAATTAATAACGGAAAAACCACAGGAACTCCTGTTTGTGCAATAATAAGAAACAAGGATTGTAAAAGCGATGATTACAATGATATGAAATGCCATTTAAGGCCGGGGCACGCCGATTTTTCCGGTTTTGTAAGGTATAAAGGATATAATGATATCAAGGGCAGCGGGCACTTTTCAGGGAGGCTTACCGCACCCGTTGTATTTGCCGGAGCTGTAGCCTCACAAATACTTGAAGTATTTGATATTGCAATAGGCTCACATATTGATTCAATATTCAATTTTAACGACTTAAGATTTTACGGCACACAAATAAGCAAAGATCAGCTGATTATGCTTAGAAGCATGGATATACCGGTAAATGACAGATCCTGCAGGGAAACTTATCTTGAAATAATCAGAGAGGCAAAGAATAAGTCGGATTCAGTAGGAGGGATTGTCGAAACAGCAATAATTGGCTTATCGGCGGGTATTGGTTCCCCCATATTCGATTGCGTTGAAGCAAAGCTTTCATCGATACTTTTCTCCATACCTGCCGTAAAAGGGGTTGAATTTGGTGAAGGCTTCGGCATGACCAGGCTATACGGAAGTGAAGCCAATGACAGCTTCTATATAAAAGACGGGAATATCTGTACACGAACCAATAATAACGGAGGGATAAACGGAGGCATAACAAACGGTATGCCTGTTGTTTTCCGCACGGCAGTAAAGCCTACCTCTTCAATATCAAAAGAACAGGATACGGTTGATGTTAAGAAAGGGATAAACTCCAAACTGAAAGTAAAAGGCCGTCATGATGCCTGTATTGTGCCGAGAGTGGTACCTGTAATCGATGCGGCGGCCGCGATTGCCATATTAGATTTACTGCTGGAACACTACGGTCTGGAAGGATTCAATAATCGATAGAAATTCCTATCTATGTAGAAGTCAGAGATCAGGAATATATGTTATATGTTGATGTTAGATGTTAGATTTTTGTTTTTAGATGATAGACGTTATATGTTATATGTTATATGTTGATGTTAGATTTTAGATGTTAGATGTTGGATTTTTGTTTTTAGATGATAGATGATAGATGATAGATTATAGATGTTATATGTTATATGTTATATGTTATATGTTAGATGTTGGATTTTTGTTTTTAGATGATAGATGATAGATGATAGATGATAGATGATAGATTATAGATTATAGATTATAGATGTTATATGTTATATGTTATATGTTATATGTTATATGTTATATGTTATATGTTATATGTTAGATGTTAGATGTTATAGTCTACTTAGTTTATAGAGATTTCTAAGCGGGAATTTTGTACCCGCCTGTCATGGTAACATAAAAAAAGGTAGGTCTGAATAATGGACAAGGATTATATTGAAGAGCTGCGTAAAAAGATAGATAACGTAGATCGTGAACTTTCAGCCTTAATTCAGAAGCGCATGGATTTGGTAACCCAAGTGGCCGAGTACAAATCTCGATACGGGAAAGAAATATTCGATAAATCCCGTGAAGAGGCCGTCGTTGATAATGTTCTTTCACAGGTATCAAAAGATGAGTATAAAGATAGTGTAAAAGCCGTGTTTGAAAGCATTATGCTAAATTCAAGAGAATATCAGAAAAAGCGAATTTGCAAGGAAGATAAATTCAACTGGCGATACGCACTAATCGGCGAAAAGCTGCCACACAGCATATCGCCTCAGATACATCAGAAATTCTTTGAAAATGCCGGATTAAATGCTGTCTATGATAAGATAGAAGTCTCTAAGGCTGAGATTTCAGGAATTATAAACAGACTTAAAAAAGAGGGTTACAGCGGCATAAACGTAACCATTCCTTATAAAACCGATATAATGGCTTACTTGGACGTGGTATCCGATATTGCAGCCAGAGTGGGAGCGGTGAATACCGTTAAAATCGGAGATATATACGAGGGTTATAACACAGATTATCATGGCTTTGGAAGAGCTCTATCTTACAATGGATTTAATCCCGGAAATAAAACCTGCGCGGTTTTAGGCAGCGGCGGCGCAACCAGGGCAGTAGCAGCCTATCTTGAAGATATGGGAGCCTCTAAAATAACAATTGTAACCAGAGATAAACAGTCTTCCGCATTAAAATTTCCAAAGCATGAAATAGCTGAGTTGAAATCTTTTTCGGCAAAGGGTTATGATTTGGTGGTTAACGCAACACCCGTGGGAATGTTTCCGGAAACCGGTTTATCTCCGATTGAAAAAGAACAGTTAAAGGGGGCGTCGCTTGTTATGGATCTTATCTATAACCCGGAAGAAACCCTTTTTCTGAAGTATGCGCGGGAACTTTGCATACCATGTGCCAACGGACTTTATATGCTTATATCACAGGCAATATGCGCCGAGGAAATATGGCAGGGAGTTGCCTATGAGCAGGATATTATCAATGAGATTTATAAGAGCTTCATAGGAAAAGTACCGGATATGGCATAATAAGCGGTCTTTCCTCAAAAGTGGCCGGCTTATCTCGCCGAGAACCTTGCATCGACTTAATAATGTAATCAGGTTGTGTGAGTACAAGATTCTCACTTCGAACGCCTCTAAGCACCTGGTTTAAACAGATCAGCCATCCCGGTAAGCGACATGGCTCCGACTTCGTTCCACCATGTTCCGGCGAGAGGTCTTTAACTCACGGGTCGCTCATACTTTTCCAGCATAGTCATAGTGCGGCGGTCTTTCCTCAAAAGTGGCCGGCTTATCTCGCCGAGAACCTTGTACCCGCCTCATAACGTTTAACATCAATAGGAACCGCTGTCGACAGCCTGTGCGAAAACTGCTTTGATATACGTTTTATGATATTTGAGAATTTAGCCGTAAATAAGCGGCGTGCTTGCTGCGATTTAAAGCGAAGCATGGATTGCGTAGCGAGCGCGATTGGAAACTGGATGTTGGAGATGGAGCGCTAAATCGCAGAAGATCCTTCGCTGACGCTCAGTATGACATATGCCAGCTATAGACACTAAACTTGCATATGTTTAATATTATTGGTAGTTTACGTATAGTCTGTCGATGCCATGCGTGAAGCGAAGCAAGATTATGAAGCGAGCGCGAATAATTTCCGGATGAAATTCCTGAGCGGCATTCATGATATCGGCTAAAGGTTCCAGAGGTTAACGAATCGCATATTAAACATTTGGAAAGGAAATAATTTATGAAGACTAATATTGTCCTTATAGGCCTTATGGGCGCAGGAAAGACTACAATCGGCAAAAAGCTTTCTGCCCTTTTAGATATGCCGTTTACCGATAGTGATGAAAACATTGAAAAGAATTACGGCAGTATCAGTGATCTTTTTTCAATAGGTGAGGGTCATTTTCGTGATATTGAAAGCAAAATAATAAAAAGTATGTCCGGACTTGAGGACATTATTATGTCAACAGGCGGAGGGGTCGTATTAAGACCGTCTAATATGGAAGCGTTAAAACAAAAAGGAGTTGTTTTTTATATCAAGCGATCGGTTGAAGATATTTTGAAAACGGTAGAAACAGATACCCGACCTTTGATAAGTAATAACCCGGAAGCTTTATTCAGATTGTCGGAAGAAAGGGAACCCCTGTACAATAAATACTGTGATTACATTATAGATGCATCAGATATAAACAAAGCTGTTGAAACTATCATCTCAATTTGGACGAAAATATCATAGTCAGTGAATGTAAACAATATATTTGACACAGGGTATTAATTTCACGGTGAAAAAACATTGAAGCAGACAGATATCCTGTATCTTTTAATAATAATGTTGATTGTCTATGCTATTACAGTTATTTTATTCAGTAATGCTCCTGATTCAAAGCCTTTTGACGTAAATGAATTATTTGGCAACGATAATATGCAAAAATCCCAAGAAAGAATTGATGATTCGGAGCAACCTGGGGATTATTTATTATATGATACGGTTCAGGTCAACTGTGAACCTGTAATAAATGCACGTTCCGCATTGGTTATGGATTTTGAAACAGGAACTGTACTTTATGAAAAAAATGCATACCTGAAAAGGCCTATGGCAAGCACAACCAAGATAATGAGCGCAATAGTGGCGCTTGAGAACAGTGATTTGGAAGAGGATGTTTTAATAAGCGGCAAGGCTGCGGGTATGGGCGGTTCTGTCATGGGGCTGAAAAAGGATACGATTGTTAAGATGAGAGATCTGTTAAACGGTATGCTTATTTGCTCGGGAAACGATGCGGCAGTAGCCATTGCAGAACATATAGGTGGAAGCGTGGAAGGTTTTTGTGAGTTAATGAACAAAAAGGCTATAGAAATAGGTGCTTTCTCCACCAGCTTTTCCAATCCTCATGGTCTGGATGAGGAGAACCATTATACCACTGCTTATGACTTAGCTAAAATAACAAGATATGCTTTAAAAAATCCTCATTTTAATGAGATTGTTAAGAGAAAAGAATACTATTATAACGGCAGAGTACTAAAAAGTACAAATGAAATGCTTACAAGCTATGAGGGGGCAGACGGAGTTAAAACAGGATATACAGGGCTTGCGGGGCGATGCCTGGTAACAAGTGCGACAAAAAACAACATGAGATTAATATCAGTTGTTTTATTCTGCGATACAAAGAATCTTCGCACTTCCAGCAGTCAAAAAATATTGGACTATTCCTTTGTGGAATACGGAAGAGTATTTCTCCTTGAAAAGGGGCGCATTGTCGGCTCGGTTAAGGTGGATCGTTCAAAATCATTAAATGAGGTCATGGTTGTTGTTTCAGAAGACTTAAAAGCAGTATTGAAACATTCACAAAGAGATAATCTGTATACTCGTGTTTCGCTGCCTGAAAAGGTGATGGCACCGGTAAGGAAGGGGAGTATTATGGGTACGGTATCAGTATTCCAGGACGACAAAATTATTGCCGAAACCTCATTGATTGCTCTTGAAAGCGCGCATAAAATGGAGCTTATGGATTACTTTCAAAATGTAATAAAAAAGTGGCTTATACTAATACATTAATTTTTGCAATTTTCAGATTTAGAACTTGCAAAAATATTATTTTTATCATACAATAGGGAAAATAACGTCTGTAAGACTACATAATATACTTGGAGGTTATGATGCAAGCTTTTGAAAACTATAGCAGAGATGATTTGATTAATAGAAAGAATAAACTTTCAGAACAATACGAGAGTTATAAAAGAAAAGGCCTAAAACTTGACATGTCGCGAGGAAAACCATGTACCGAACAGCTGAACCTTTCTAATGGACTTTTCAATAATGTCGAGAATCTTTTTTCGGCTGATGGAATCGATTGTCGCAACTATGGAGTGCTTGACGGTATAGCAGAAGCCAAACAACTTTTTGCAGAATTGTATGATGTTAATACCGATGAGCTTTTTATTGCCGGAAACTCCAGTCTCAGCTTAATGTACGATCTTATTGCAAAAGCATTTAATCATGGTTTGAATGGTTTTGAAAAACCCTGGAGCAAACTTGAAAGTATTAAATTTTTATGCCCGTGTCCGGGGTATGACCGCCATTTTTCGATTACTCAGCTTTTCGGAGTGGAAATGATTCATATTCCTATGACTAATGAGGGGCCGGATATTGAGCTGATTGAGAATCTTGTATCAAAGGATGAATCAATTAAAGGCATGTGGTCAATACCCATGTACAGCAACCCCACGGGAATAACATATTCTGATGATGTAGTCAGGAGATTAGCGCATATGAAAACCAGAGCCTCCGACTTTAGAATATTCTGGGACAATGCCTATGGACTTCATCATCTTTATGATACACCGGATAAGCTGTTGAATATAATCCGGGAGTGCAGCAACGCAGGAAACCCCGATAGAGTATATATGTTCGGCTCCACCTCCAAGATAACATTTCCCGGTGCGGGAGTTGCTTTTATGGCTTCAAGCAAGGAAAACATCAACCACGTTAAAAAGCAGATTTCTATTCAAACGATCGGCTATGATAAAGTAAATATGCTATTACATGTGCGTTTTCTGAAAAATGCGGAAACAGTAAGAGAGCATATGAAAAAGCATGCTGATATTATCAGACCTAAATTTGAAGCAGTACACGAAATTCTGGACAAGCATCTTTCCGGTAAAGGAATCGCAAAATGGAACAAACCCAACGGAGGGTATTTCATCAGTCTGGATGTCTTAAATGGCTGTGCCAGAAGGTCGGTTAGTCTTGCAAAAGAGGCAGGAGTGGTTTTAACCTCTGCAGGAGCTACCTTCCCGGGTGGTTTCGATCCACAGGACAGTAATATACGTATTGCACCGACATATCCTCCTATATCTGAACTCAGAACAGCCATGGAAGTGCTTGCTGTTTGCGTTGAACTGGCAGCATTAGAGTTAATATTGGCCTAGAAATTAATATGATAATATAAAAATACTTAACGGAGCTGTCGCAAAATGACAGTTCCTTTCTTTTTCTATTTGTTACACGATTAATATTTAATTTTAGGCTGGATTTTTCCTCATATTAGTTATATAATTAACATTGCACCACCGATTTGAACAACAAGATAATGTTACAACCTAATGTCAGTATGTTATGCTGACATATCATTACAACTGGAGGTTGTTCGAGTTGCGAGATATATACGAAAGTCCGTTTAATAAACGTTACGCCAGTAAGGAAATGCTGGAGCTTTTTTCGCCCCATAAAAAGTTCAAAACCTGGAGAACATTATGGATCGCTCTTGCTGAGGCCGAAAAAGAACTTGGTTTAAATATAACTGACGAACAAATTAGTGAGCTTATACTTCATAAAGATGACATAAACTATGACTTAGCCGAAAGCATCGAAAAGGATACGCGCCATGATGTCATGTCCCATGTTCGTGCCTATGGCGCCCAGTGTGAAAAAGCAAAAGGGATTATTCATTTAGGTGCGACTTCCTGTTATGTAGGAGACAATACGGACATAATAATATACTCCGAGGCTCTGAAACTAATAAAGAGCAAGGTTCTTTCGGTTATAATAAAGCTTTCCAGGTTTGCTGAAAAATATAAGGATATGCCGACATTAGGTTTTACCCATTTTCAGCCGGCACAACTGGTTACTGTCGGAAAAAGAGCATGCCTGTGGATTATGGATTTATTATTGGATATTGAAGAAATTGATTTTGTTTTAAACAATCTGAGGTTATTGGGAAATAAGGGTACAACCGGTACACAAGCCAGTTTTTTAACACTTTTTAACGGAGATCATGAAAAGGTAAAAAAGCTTGAAATGTTAATTGCTGAAAAAATTGGTTTTAAAAATGTTATGCCGGTTTCGGGACAAACATATTCCAGAAAGCAGGATTCACGGATAGTAAACGTTTTAAGTGCCATAGCGCAAAGCGCATATAAATTCAGCAACGATATGAGACTATTAGCCAATCTTAAGGAAATGGAAGAACCTTTTGAAAAGAAGCAAATTGGTTCTTCTGCTATGGCTTATAAGCGGAATCCAATGAGGAGCGAGCGCATTTCATCTTTAGCCCGTTATGTTATTGTTGATGCGCTAAACCCGGCAATAACGGCATCTACTCAATGGTTTGAAAGAACTCTTGACGATTCGGCAAACAAACGTATTAGTATTCCGGAGGCATTCTTAGCTGTAGATTCAATTTTAAATCTATATAATAACATCTCTGACGGCATCGTAGTATATCCGAAGGTTATCAGAAAAAGGATACTTGAGGAGCTTCCTTTTATGGCAACAGAGAATATACTGATGGAAGCTGTTAAGCGTAACGGCGACAGACAAGAGCTTCATGAACGTATTCGGGTTCATTCCATGGAAGCCTCCAGGATGGTAAAAGAAGAGGGGAAATCAAATGATTTGCTCGAGAGAATTGCCAATGACCCGCTTTTTAATATCAGCACAGAAGAACTAAACGATGTTCTCAAGCCTGAAAATTACATCGGACGCAGTAAGGAACAAGTAGAGGAGTTTTTATCCGGGCAGGTTTATCCGCTGCTTAAGAAAAATAACGCAAAAGAAATTAATGTTGAATTAACGGCTTGAATATAAACCATAAGTCCTATTGATTATGACTTGCTAATACTGTAATATTGTCATATCATCTTATTGTAATGATTAATTTAACTATAAAATGTAAAACGGAGGTCATGTATAATGGTTGCGATAAACAAGTATAGCAATGTTCCGCTTTATTGTCAGCTAAAAAATCTAATTTTGAAAAAAATTGAAAACGGTGAATTTGAGGCTGATAAAAAGATTCCATCAGAACAAGATTTTTGCGAGCAATACAATATTTCCAGACCTACCGTCAGACAGGCAATAAATGAGTTGACAGCCACAGGGCAGCTCTATAAATTGAAGGGCAAAGGCACATTTGTATCTGCACAAAAAACTTATATAAATATAAAGGATTATACAGGTTTTACCGATTCTATTTTAGATAGCAATAACCCGTCGAAAAAAAATATATTGTCTATAGAAGTGGTATCAGGCCAAAATTTTCCGAATGTTCTTGAGGTTTTTGGTATGAAATCCGATAGTAAAAACGAATTTGCGGCCATTACTTATACAAATACATTAAGTAATGATGTTGTTTCGTTAAGTGTTTCATATATTCCTTTAGTTCTTTTTCCTGAAATTTGCGAAGATATTCAATCTGATAAGGATGTTCTCAGAGGGAAATATCCTTTGATACCTAACAGCACCAAAAGCCTGCTTGATATAATAAACACCGATCAAAGAGATGCCGTATATTTAAAACTGCAGCCCGGACAGCCGCTAATTCGCATCAATAATATTTTATTTTCTAAAAGTGGGCAACCGGTAGAATACATAGTTACAAAATATCGGGCAGACAAAACCAGACTGCAATTTGAAAATCACAAATGATTTAAGCCGTATTCATTTTTTAATTGTTGCAGTCACCCTTTCCGGATGCGTTTTAGATGATTTAATTACATATTATATCAGAATAGATTTTGCACGATTATTTAACACACGGTCGATATGAAGGCTGGAGCAATCTGATTTGTGTAAATATAATAATAAAGCCGGCTCCAGGCCGGCTAATATTATTGTTGCATATTTTGCTGCATGGTTTGATATTTTTGTGCGGTTGTCTGAACATCATTCAAATTTGCATTTTTAACGTTATACCAGCCTTTTTGCCGCATGGCATCAAAAATCTCGAATTGTATTTGCTGCTTATCATTAATAATCTTTGACATTTCCGAGCGCAGATTTTCACAGGTTGATTCGGCAAGAAATGCCCCATAAGCACTAATTATTTGTTTTTCACTGCTTAATGCATCATTCATTATTTCCTGCTCGGTTAAAACAGATGTGTTTTGTTGCATTATTCTACCTCCTTATTGCTGTTGTGCCGGTTTGTTGTGTGAATTTAAATAGTTGAACAGCATATTAAAATGTTGTTTATGAAGTTGGGCGGCTCTGTTGCATATACCCTTAAGCTGCGGATCAGTACAGTTTTGAGAATACATTTCAAGTTTCTTATAATTCAGGGATTCATAGTTTAACATATCCTCCAAAATAGTTAAGTTTTTGCTTGTAAGGTTAGCTTGTCCCTGCTGCATTTGCTGATTATTTTGCTGCATATATTAAAATACACCTCCATTTTAATAGTATAAAAATAGTCTTCTCAAAGAGCTATCGTTTTATTAGGAATATTTTTAAAATAAACTTTAAACTTTTTTGAATATCTTGAATAAACGACCAATATACTTATACTGACCGATTGGGTCATGCATCTTTGCATGTACCGACAGATACTGAAGGGGGATTGGCTGTGGAGAGTGTATACAGCGTTTATAATGATATTGCGGAAAGGACAAAGGGAGACATATATATAGGAGTTGTCGGGCCCGTAAGAACAGGAAAATCGACTTTTATTAAAAAGTTTATGGAAACTCTTGTGGTTCCCAATATCAAGGATCCATACGACAGAGGAAGGGCGGTTGATGAAACCCCTCAGAGCGCATCAGGACGAATGATAATGACAACAGAGCCAAAATTCATCCCTAACGAAGCGGTCACAATCACTATGGACGACAACATATCTTTTAATGTACGATTGGTAGACTGTGTAGGCTACATGGTAAAGAGTGCTGTCGGACATATGGAAGATGAAATGCCGCGGATGGTAAAAACGCCATGGTCTGATTATGAGATTCCTTTTGAAGAAGCTGCTGCTATAGGCACCAGAAAGGTTATCAAAGAGCATTCAACGATTGGGGTAATGATAACAGCAGACGGTTCCTTTACGCAGTTTTCAAGAGCAGAATATCAGGAAGCCGAAGAAAGTGTTTTAAAGGAGCTTAAATCGTCCGGGAAACCCTTTGTGATAATATTGAACAGTGCGGTGCCCGATGCGGCCGAAACAAAGGAACTGGCAAAAGAGTTAAGCGAACGGTATTCAAAACCTGTCATACCTCTGGACTGTCTTAATTTAAATGTTCAGTCAATAAATAGGGTAATGAATGGCATATTGATGGACTTTCCAATCAGTGAAATATGCTTTAATCTTCCTGAATGGATTCTTTCTCTTGATAGCGAGCATTGGCTAAGAAAAGAAATGATAAATGCGATCAGAGACTCATTTATGGATAGATCTACATTGCAATTAACTTATGATGCGGCTAACAGACTAAACACTTATGAATTTTTAAATAAAGCCACCCTAAGGGATGTACGCATGGGAACCGGCGAACTAAACATTGAAATAAAACCTGCCGACGGATTATTCTACCGTATCGTAAAAGAGGAAACAGGACTTGAAATTGACGGGGAGCAACGTTTATTCGCAGTTCTTAAAGAGCTTTCAGGAATAAGAAGTGAATATATTAAGGTTGAGGATGCACTGTCCGAGGTTAAGACAAAGGGTTATGGTGTCGTGACTCCAAAACTGGAAGAGCTGACCCTTGAACCTCCAGAAATAGTCAGACAGGGAAACCGTTTTGGCATTAAGCTCAGGGCAAGCGCACCTTCGATTCATATGATAAGAGCCGATATCGAAACTGAAATAGCGCCTCTGGTTGGTTCGGAAAAACAATCTGAGGAACTGGTAAATTACCTGTTAAAGGAGTTTGAAGGTAAACCGGAAAAGCTATGGGAGTCAAATATTTTTGGTAAATCCCTTCATGAGCTCATTACGGAAGGTTTACAGAACAAACTTTACAAGATGCCTGAAGATGCACAGTTAAAGCTCCAGGAAACATTGCAGAAAATTATTAATGAAGGAAGCGGCGGCCTGATCTGCATTATTTTATAGATTTATTGATACAATATTTGAAGCCCTTTTCAGGGCTTTTTCTTGTTATTTGATAATTATTTTTTAAATATAAATTATATTATTTCAGATTTATTTATACAAAACAGTGATATAATACTCATATCAAAGTACACCGAAAGGAGTTTATATATGATAGAACCATCCGGTGAGAAAAGGAAAAGAGGCAGGCCGAGAAAGAATCCTGCCGAAAATGATGCACCAGTACTGCAAGCAGTAAAAAGAGGCCGTGGACGTCCGAGAAAAACAGAATCCTCGTTTTCATCGACTGTATCAAATAACAGGACCAAAAGTTCTGCTTCCGGAAAGCTTAGTTATAAAGCAATAAATGCGTGGGATAATCCAAAATTCAGCAAACGAAGCATCATGTCTTTCTGTGAAAACTATAAGACATTTATGAATAAAGCCAAAACCGAACGGGAGTTTATAAAAGAAAGCGTCACTTTGGCAAAGCTTAATAATTTTATTAATATTGACGAACCGGGCAATACCATGCTCAAACCGGGAGACAGAGTATATCGCGTTGTTAAGGAAAAAATGATGCTTCTTGCGGTAATCGGGGAAAATCCTCCTGAGAAAGGCACCAGGATTGTAGGCGCGCATGTTGATTCGCCCCGTATCGATATTAAGCAAAATCCATTATATGAGTCCACTGATATGGTTTTCTTTAAAACCCATTATTATGGTGGTATAAAAAAGTACCAATGGCTTGCAATTCCGCTTGCTTTGCACGGAGTTATCGTAAAAGCCGACGGAACAAGTGTGGAGATTAATATCGGTGAAGACGAGAAGGATCCTGTATTTACTATTACCGACTTATTGCCCCACCTGGCCAAAGATCAATTGAACAAAAAGGTTACCGAAGCCTTCCAGGGCGAGAATATGAATATTCTCCTGGGTTCCGAGCCTGTCCCCGATAAAGAGGATAAAGAGCGTTTCAAGAATAATATTCTTAATATTTTGCATGAAAAGTACGGTATTATTGAGGAAGACTTTATATCTTCAGAACTTCAGGCGGTTCCGGCTTTTAAGGCCAGAGATGTGGGGATAGACAGAAGCATGATCGGAGCGTATGGCCATGATGATAGAATCTGTGCCTATCCTGCTCTTATAGCTATTTTGGAAACAAAAGAGCCTAAATATACGGCCATCTGTTATCTTTCCGATAAAGAAGAAATAGGAAGCGTAGGCAACACCGGCGCCGAATCAAGAGCAATGGAGGATTTTATTGCAGATATTTGTGTCCTTAGTGCCCATACCAAATACACCGATC
>JBMNTI010000051.1:0-17277 GCA_050945655.1 Acetivibrionales bacterium
CCAGGCTGGAATCGACTATGTTCATGGTGAGGATATTACTGAAAAGCTCGGGAGACAGCCTGGAAATATCGGTTTTTTCCTTTCAAAGATGGAAAAAACCGACCTTTTTAAGACTGTCATTCTCGACGGTGCTCTTCCCAGAAAAACTTTTTCAATGGGCGAAGCCTCAGAAAAGCGTTTCTACCTTGAAGCAAGAAGAATCAAATAATATCACTTATTTTTTAATTATGCACAAACACGCTGAAAATGCTGCATATCGAGTGATTACCTTTTCATGATCCAATTCTTAAATAGGCTTATATTTTAGGTCTATTTTAGCATGCCTTTTAATAGTTCCAGTATCTTTTTCTCCAGCCTGGAGACTTGAACCTGTGATATCCCCAGTTTCTTTGCAACACTCTGTTGTGTCTGCCCTGAGTAATAACGCATCCATATAAGATTCTTTTCACGGCTTGGAAGCTGCTTTAACGCACTATAGAGCGATATTCTTTCTACTGTTTCCGATTCCTTATCATTTTCCTGCGATATAATCCTGTCTATCAGACGATTCTCTGAACCGTCCTCGTCCTCATATTCCCTAAACAGTGATTCGGGAGTCCGCGAAGCATCTATAGCGTGGATAACATTTTCAGGTTCTTCACCCAGTGCTTTGGCTAACTCATTAATACTGGGCGGTCTTCCCATTTCCTGCTCCAGCTTTTCGCTTATATCTCTGGCTCTGATTGATAATTCTTTAAGACTTCTGCTAACCTTGATTACCCCATCATCCCTGAAGTAACGACGAATTTCTCCGAGAATCATCGGTACTGCATAAGTGGAGAATTGCACATTGAAGGATAAGTCAAATTTGTCTATAGCCTTAATAAGCCCGATACATCCTATTTGAAAAAGATCCTCGGTTTCAACATTTCGATTTCTGAACCTTCGTACTACACTCCAAACCAGTCCCGTGTTTTTATCTATAAGGGTATTGCGAGCATCAGTATCGCCGTTCTGAGCCCTTTTAACCAAATCCAAGGACGACTCTTGATTTGTATTGTTCATATATAAGCCTACCTATATTCAAACTGTTTTGTCATATGTACTTTTGTGCCTTTGCCCGGAGCCGACTCGACTTCAAGACTGTCCATGAAGGTTTCCATCACCGTAAAACCCATTCCCGAGCGTTCAAGCTCCGGGCGGGAAGTATAAAGGGGAGTTTTAGCTTTTTCTATATCGTCAATACCCTTCCCGAAATCTTCTATTGTAATGCTTATATGATCAGGATATAGAATACACTCCATTGTTATGATTCCGTCTTTTTCCTCATAACCGTGAATTATGGCGTTGGTTACAGCTTCGGACACGGCAGTGCGGATATCGGCCAAAATATCTATTGAGGGATCTGCCTGAGCTGCAAATGCAGCTGCAACTACCCGTGCAAAACTTTCGTTGACCGATTTACTGATAAACTCCGTTTTCATTTTGTTTACTGGATGCATAATTACTAACCTCTCAATACTAAGACTTTTATTTAATATCAGGCATCTTTCTTAACTAATTTATCTATGTTGGACATTCTTAACATTTTTATTATTTCAGACTTGGGATTTTTAATACTCATTTTCCCTCCGACACTTGTAACTTTTTTCATTCTTCCCGTAATTAATCCGATCCCGGCGCTGTCCATAAATGTCACATTGGATAAATCCAATATCAGATCTTTTACAGGTTCAATAATAAATTTGCTGTCAATTCTATCTTTCAGTATTCTTGATGTATGATGGTCAATCTCTCCTTCAATTATGGCGATAAGCGCAATACCGTCCCTTTTAAATCTTACATTCATGTTGTTCACCCCTGCTTCCCTATTATTTATCAATTTCTTTATTTCCCGCATCTTTCCTTCATTTATTAGCATAAAGGAGATTAATGCTAAAAAACGCCACTTTTAATAGTGGCGTTTTTTGTTCTTATAGTGTCTGAAATCAAATATTCGTCAAAGGGCATAAATACTGTCCGGAGTAGCAAACTACTTCTTTGTCACTTCCAGCATGACCATTGATTTATATGTCTTAGACGGGTCTTCCATTATCATAATGGTAATATTTCTGTAGCCTTCTTTGTCACACATATACATAATGCCATCATCCACATCAATAGTTTGAGGCTCTTTTTCAAGCTTACTGATAAATTCCTGTTCATAGAATCCAAGGACTTCATCATATTCTTTACCGATTCCGTACATAATTCTGACATTAGTTTTATTATCATTCTCGTAAACATTAATAATATTCGCACCCGGCAGAACCGGAATATCATCAGCCGGGAAGGAATCAGGCATTGGCAGATTGGTGCCCATCTGTCCCATTATGCTCCCAAGTCCGTCCAGACCGCCTATATCACCTAAGTCCCCGGTTGAGCCGCTGTCTTCACCTTCTTCAGCTTCTTCCATCATTGCTTCTATTCTGTCCATGGTTTCGCCATATTTGCTTCTGTCACCTAACGGTTCTCCAAGCAACAAACCTTCAAAAGATTGCCCTATATCTAATGTTGGAAAATTTACATGTACTTTACCCGATTGGATAGCGATCTTAATAGGTACCGGAGCCGACCCTCCGCTGGTCACATCGATCCCGCCGCTTACCATACCTTCGTGTTTTCCTCTGATATAGGGGTTAAGTACGCCGGTACCTGTAATTTCATGTGTGAAAGTGGCCATGGTTTCATAATCTATAAGATGAGGAATGCCAAGTTCATCTTCTTTTTTTCCAAAATTTGCGTATTTGGTTATATCATACTTAACAACATCGAAGGTGACATCGTTCCCAAATCCATATACGTCAAACCCGCCTGAAAATTCCACTCCTTCATTGGAGAATTCGGAAATGTCCAGTTTTGACCTGAGACAAAACGCACCGTGGTATGTACCCGAAACATCAGTACCTCCCTCTTTTTCAGCTATAAAAACCAATGTGTGTTCAACTGTCATACCATCCTTATATTTCCTTGGAATAGTCTGATCCACTTTTAAGACCCAATTGCATTCCAGTAATTCCTCATTCGAACCTCTTGACCTGGGGGTTGTTTTCCCGCCGTCAGCTCTTGAGCAACCTGATAAAACAAAACCAACCAACAGAGCTAAAATCAGCATTAAAGCAAAAGCCCTTCGCTTCATAATTATTTACCTCACTTTTGAGTACTATATAAATTATATACCACATTTTTGAAATTAAGGCCAGAATATTTCTGTTTTATGTAATAACTTAGCGGATTATCAATTGTTTGGCAGACAGCTGCTTTGTCTGATACTTTCAGCAATATTGTCAATTTTTTTTAGTCGATGATTAACGCCGGATTTTGATAAAACAGGATTTAGCATTTTCCCCAGCTCCGCCAGACTGACGTCCGGGTTTTCAAGACGTAATCTTGCAATCTCGCGAAGGTTTTCCGGCAGACTCTCCAATCCTCTTATCCCATCAATAAATCGAATATTATCAACATGACGAATGGATGCGTTTACTGTTTTCTCAAGGTTTGCGGTTTCACAGTTTACTATGCGGTTGACCTGGTTTCGCATATCTTTCAGAATCCTTATATTTTCAAGCTTCATAAGAGCATTATGAGCTCCTATTACATTAAGAAAATCGACTATCTCCTGCCCTTCTTTAAGGTACACTAAATAATGGCCTTTTCTCACGATATGCCTCGATTCTACTCCAAACTCCTTTAATAAGTCAATATATTCCAAGGCAAGGAGCAGATCCGGAAATGTTATCTCCAAATGATAGGATCGCCCAGGATCGGAAATTGATCCGGTGGCCATAAAGCAGCCTCTTAAATATGCCCTCCTGCAGCATCTGTTATTAATCTCAATATTCTCGTAAGAAAGCTTTTCACCGGCTTCTTCAAGGGATATCCCCATCTTTTTCAGAACAGTCTTTATTTCGTCTGCAATTAGATGAGTAAATTCCAGGCGATACACCGTATGGGTACGAAAACGGCGGGTTTTCAGTACAAAAATTTCAGGATTGTTCTTATAGAGCTCCTTTACCCGTGCGTAAAGATGTCTTGAAAGTGAAGCATTTTCAGTAATAAAAATAAGCCGGGGCTTCCCTTTATTATTTTTCAGCGCAATGCCGGACCTTATTATACCTGTAAGCTCGAATTCTTTACAGCAAATATTAGTATTCTCTATTCTGGTCAGTTCTCGTTTGATTTCCATTGAAAATGACAAGACATCTCCCCCTTTTTTTGGTGTGGTATGTAAGCCGGTTAATTTTTCAATTCCATAACAGTTTGAGCCAAAAGATCCGAATCATGCCTGACCAAATCTTTATGGATTTTAACTAAATTCTTTTCTACCAGCCGCACACCAAACTTCTTAATGACATGAGCGTCAATAGTAACCGGGTTTGAACCGTCATTCTGATATTTTTTTAGTATATCCGGTCTGATCTTTCCGTTGTTTGCAATGCAAACATCAATAAAAGGTTTATGTACATGGGAGTATATGGCTTCAATATGATCGCCTGCAGTATAATTTTCTGTTTCTCCCGGCTGGGTCATGATATTGCATGCATATACTTTTATAGCTTTTGACTCAGCAATGGCTGTTGCTACGCCTTCGACCAACAAATTCGGAATTACACTTGTATAGAGACTTCCCGGACCCAAAACAATAATATCGGCTTCATATATAGCATCAATTGCCTGTTTAACAGGAGTCACAGATGTTTTATCAAGCATTACCTGCCTGATTCTTCCCGGATGAGTAGAGCTATGTGAGCCTATCCTTGATTCGCCGCGAATTTGTGTTCCGTCTTCCAATTCGGCAACTAAAAAAATATTATCTTCGGTTACCGGATAAATCCTTCCGGTAATAGCTAAAACATCTCCCATATATCTGACAGCTTGTTCAAAACTGTCTGAAATACCGTTCATTGCAGCCAAAAAGAGATTGCCAAAGCTTTGACCCTTAAGGGAACCTTCAGTGAACCTGTACGCCAGTAGCTTTTCCAACACAGGTTCTGTTTCGGCTAAGGCCAGCATGCAGTTACGTATATCACCGGGCGGTAGCATCCCCAGATCGCTTCTTAACACGCCTGATCCGCCTCCGTCATCGGCAACGGTCACTATAGCAGTAATATTGCTTGTATAGGATTTTAATCCCCTAAGCAATGTCGATGTACCGGTACCTCCTCCAATAGCTACCACCTTTGCTCCTGTTGAAAGAATCTTTCTTCTATAAATAATATCCCTGATTTCACTTACATTAGACGGTTTTTTCATTATCCCGTTTGAATATACATTGACAAACTTAATAAATATTTTCCGGAAACATTCCAATATTCCATATATCCCTATTATTGCCAGCAATAATGAAATAGCCCACTGTAAAGTGCTAATATCGGCATTCATTAATAAAACAACCAATGAGGTTATTAACAAGATCATGCCTATAACACCGCTGATCAACCATTTTTTAAATCTTAAACCAATCTGAAACCACTTAAGTGATTTCATAGTCTACCTCCTTATTAACGGCCTCCCCAATGGCAAACCATAGACTTCAGAGTAACCCCGATTGTTGTAACTCGTAAGGTAAATTGCTACCGCCTGAGACAATAATCTCTGCCCGCACCTTAAGTATGCGAAAAATCTTTGTTTTCTTTATCATCTAAGGTGATATCCCTGTGCTGGATAACAACATTTGCCCCTTTTCTTTTTAATCCTTTATAAAGCTTATTTGCTATTGCAACCGAACGATGCTTTCCCCCTGTGCAGCCTATAGCAACAACCAGCTGACTCTTCCCTTCCTTAACATATTGCGGCAGAAGAAAATTTATCATATCTAAAAGTTTACTGATGAAAGTCCTTGTTTCATTAAAGCTCATAATATAGTCTACTACTTCTGCTTCCAGACCTGTTTTTGGCTTAAGCTCCTGTATATAGTAAGGGTTGGGAATGAAACGGACATCAAATACTAAGTCACTGTCAATGGGAATTCCATACTTAAAGCCAAAGGAAACAATATTTACTATCAATCCGGTAAAATTTTTTCCTTTGACAAAATGATCGGTAATTGCTTCTCTCAATTGACGCGGATTAATATTTGATGTATCGATAATGACATCGGCTTTGTCTTTTATTGTCTTAAGGATTCTTCTTTCCTCTGCTATGCCGTCAGCAAGCCGCCCGTTTTGTGAAAGAGGATGCATGCGACGGCTTTCCTTGAATCTTTTGATCAGAACTGCGTCTGATGCGTCTAAAAATAGTATCTTGTATTTAATATCCATGTCTACTAATGTGGCCAATGCGGGTAAAAGGTCTAAAAACATTGCACCGCCACGGATGTCAATAATGAGAGCAATCTTTTTAAGATTTGATTTTCCATGCATGATCACTTCGGCAAATTTAGGAATCAAGGATGGCGGAAGATTATCGACACAAAAATAGCCTATATCCTCAAAGTATTTCACTCCCAGGCTTTTTCCCGCACCCGACATGCCTGTGATTATAAGCAATTCCATTTTTAAATCCCCCCGACAATTTTCACCTCAAGCTCAAGTCTGACTCCTGAGTTTTTATATACCTCATCTTGCACATGCTCAATAAGAGAAATAACATCCTGGGCTGTTGCATTGCCTGTATTTACAATAAATCCGCAGTGTTTATCCGAAACCTGTGCCCCGCCTATTTTTTTGCCGCGAAGTCCGCAGTTGTCAACAAGCTTTCCCGCGAAACAACCGGTTGGACGTTTAAAAATACTTCCCGCACTGGGATAATTCAACGGCTGCTTTTCACGTCGTCTTGAATTAAAATCATTCATTGTGGCCAGAATTTCCTTTTTATCACCCTTTTCAAGTTTCAATTTTACCTGTAAGCATGTCAGGCTGTCATCCTGTATTCTACTGTGCCTGTAGGAAAAATTATGCTGGCTGCCTTTAAGAATAATGGGTTCACCGTCTTTATCAAGACAGAAAGTTTCTTCGACAATTTGCCCCATTTCTCCGCCATAAGCCCCCGCATTCATACAAACGGCTCCGCCTATACTACCCGGAATACCTGAGGCAAATTCTAAACCGGTTAGTGAATGTTCCATCGCCTTATTTGCAACTTGAGAAAGGGACGCACCTGCCATTGCCGAAATCACATTCCCGCTGATTTCTATTGCCGATAAAGCCGAACCTATTTTAATAATAACCCCATCATACCCGCTGTCTCTGAATATGAGATTTGAACCGTTTCCTATTATCATATACGGGGTTTTGGAAGCTCTTAAAAAAGCAATAAGCCTTTGGATACAAGAAATGGATTCAGGTATAACCATAAGAGCTGCTTTGCCGCCTACTTTTATTGTTGTGTGCTCTTTCATCGGAACATCTCTTAGAATAGTACATGAACCACAAATGTTCTCAAGCTCACTATAAGTATCTAATATTTGCAAACGATTCCACTCCTTGTATTAACCTTTTATTACAATTCTTCTTTCATGAAATATAATTCTATTATTACCTGAACTATGTCAAAAGTACGCTGCCTTTCTGTATATCCTCTGTAATTTTCTTGGTAAAAGCTTGTGCAGCATTATATCCCATTTTTTTCTGCCTGTTGTTCATTGCTGCAACCTCAATAATAATTGCAAGGTTCCTGCCAGGCTTTACCGGAATGGTCAATGAAGGTACCTTTATTCCCAGTATCTCTGTGGTTAATTCTTCGGTACCAAGCCTTTCATAATGCTTTTGCTGATCCCATATTTCCATATTGATTACAAGGGCAATACTCTCGGTCATTTTAACTGAGCCTACACCATAAAGATATTTAACATCCAATATTCCTATTCCGCGTATTTCAATAAAATGCCGTATAATATCAGGTGCCGATCCTACAAGCGTCTTACTTGATACCCTTCTGACTTCAACCAGGTCATCGGCAACAAGCCTATGCCCACGCTTTACCAACTCCAGTGCAGTTTCGCTTTTACCGACTCCACTTTCACCCAGAATCAAAACACCTTCTCCATAAACCTCTACAAGTTCCCCGTGTAATGTTTCCATGGGAGCAAGTTCAACATTTAAATAAGCAATCAGATTGCTGCTAAAACGAGAAGTATCCTCATTGGTGCGTAAAAGCGGAACATTGAATTCTTCAGCATATTGCAGCATTTCCTTGAACGGCTCCAGACCTCTTGCCAGCACCACGCATGGTATACCTGTAGAGAATAAGCTGCGAATACTCGTTGAACGTGTTTCAGCATCTAATTGATCAAGATAGGTCATTTCAACTTTACCGATAATCTGAATCCTGTCATTCCCGAAGTATTCGAAAAAACCCGCTAACTGAAGCCCGGGACGATTAATATCAGAGGTCTCAATTTTTATTTCGTCAAATTCATCCAAATAGAAAAGTTTTTCCAAAGCTAATTCTTCTATAATCTTTGCAAGCTTTACACTGCGCCCTGTTTCTATCGACATAGTAATTTCTCCTTTCAAAAGGCTTTTCCCGTTATACAACATTAATCAGATATGAATGTTTATAACGAGAGATCGAGTGAAACCCTCCGATACCGCTGCAAAAGTCGCTCTCTACCTGTTATTGCTATGTATACATCATGTGGAACCTTTAGCCAATGTCGTACGTGCCGCTCAGGAATTTCATCCGGAAATTATTCGCGCCGCTACGCAATCCATGCTCCGCTTCACGCATGACATCGGCAGCAGTTCCTCCACGTTCCTCCCCACTTGAATTCATTTATCGCGGTGAGGCTAACGCGTGGGAATTCTGAGTAAAGCGAAGAATCTTTAGTAATATAGATGGCATATTCCCCCATGTGTCATATATAAGATCCTCCGGCTCTGCTGCGCTTCAGGATGGTGAATTATGGACTTTATCAGGGTCATGGAACACTCCGCTTACATTGTACCGTTCTGATACCGGCTTAATTTTTTATAATGAGATTTTCTGTTACAACGGTTTTCATATCATATTTTTCACAAACGGTATCATGTAGTATAGTTTTATTATTTAGCCCCTTTAACCCTGCCGGAACAGGCAAACCGCACTCCTTTGATAAAAGCTCTAAAAGCTCAAACTCAGATTTGCCGTCAATTCTCTTTTCTCCAAAAAGCGCTTTACACACACTGGTGTTAAATTTAAAAGGGCTTGCCGTTGATAATACTACAGAAGGAGTTAAATCTCCGGTAGTAATTACATATTTGTCATAAACGTCTACAGCAACAGCGGTATGTGTGTCCAAAACGTAGTTATAATCTGAATATACGAGTTCTATGGTCTTTAATGTTTCATCCTCATTTGACCAACCTGCCCAGAAATTATTATGTATTTCATTTAACAGGCTTTTGCCAACTTCATAATGTCCATATGTATTAAGTTGATTCATCCAGTCGGAAACCTTTTTGTCATCGTGATCGGTAAGCTCATATAATAGTCTTTCAAGATTACTTGAGATCAGTATATCCATTGATGGAGAAACGGTTTTTACAAACTCCCGGCGTTTATCGTAGCTTCCGGTCCTGATAAAATCTGTCAAGATATTATTATCATTGGAAGCACATATTAACTTATTTACGGGAAGTCCCATACGTTTTGCATAGTATCCTGCTAAAATATTGCCAAAATTACCTGTCGGCACCACAAAATTTATTTTATCTCCGGCGCTGATACGATTAAGCTTAACCAGGTCGGCATATGACGAAAAGTAATATACAATCTGTGGAACAAGCCTTCCCCAATTTATTGAATTAGCCGACGAAAACTTTAGCTGCCGCTTTTCCATTTCCTTGACTAATTCCGTATCAGTAAATATTTTTTTTACACCTGTCTGAGTATCGTCAAAATTGCCCTTGACTCCGAATACTTTTACATTTTTCCCGGTCTGTGTTATCATTTGGTATTTTTGAACCTCACTGACTCCGTCCTCTGGATAAAATACCATAATCCGTGTTCCGTCAACATCGGCAAAACCCTCCAACGCAGCCTTCCCCGTGTCACCGGATGTTGCAACAAGAATAATAACCTCGCTTTTTTCACCCGTTTTTTCCATAGCTTTGACCAAAAAATGAGGCAGTATTTGCAGCGCCATATCTTTAAACGCGCATGTAGGCCCATGCCATAGCTCCATTATGCACATGTTTTCATTTATTGCACTAACAGGAGCAATATCTTTATGTGAAAACTTATCGGTATTATAAGCCTTATCGACACATTCAACAAGCTCTCCATCCGAATAATCGTCCAGGAACATCTTTAGTATAAAAACTGCCCGTTGCGAGTAAGACATATTTACTAATTCTGTTATTTCTTTTAATGATAACTCTCTTATTTGCCGGGGTACGTATAAGCCTCCGTTTGGAGATATTCCTCTCTTGATTGCCTCAGCTGATGATATTCCGTCTTTCCCGCCCCGCGTACTCTCATATATAACCATAAAACACTCCAAAATTATAGTAATATTTTAAACAGACTGTGTGAAAACTGCAGATAGTAATAAATTATGCAAGTTTAGAGGCTACAGCCTGCAGCCAATAGTAAAACAGTTCTCACACAGTCCGCCGACCGAATATAAATTAACACTCCTATAATAAACTAATCGGTATAAAAAATCAAACATCATTCATTTGGTATATTCAAAATGCAAAAAGGGTTCGTTCATTTTTTGTTAATATTTTTATAATCTAAAAGTAACATTAAAACCATGTTTTAATGGTATAATATAAGTAAGTTATTTATTCCTCCTTTTATATATGTAGAAAACTTGATATTATTTCCATTAGCACCAATATAAGGATCGCAATTATTTCATAAATAAATCCACCTGGTGCTTTTTTTTTGCTTATTTTTGTTTTACAATGATATACATGCCCATGTAAAGCATGGTGGCTTAATCACCTTATTCATTACGGAGGATACCATGCCGGAGACAATCCTTAATAATCATCACAATAATTATACCAAAAATAGTTTTGAAAGGTTTATACCCATCTTATTTCTCATCATTATTTTTCGTTTTCTCATAACCTGTTTAAAGCCCTATACTATCGATATGGCCGGATATGTAGCATGGAGCAAGTATTTGGCCGAATTCGGGCCAAAGCAGTTTTACGGTGCATCAGGTTTTCATGTGGTATATGCGCCGTTTTTTCAATATTTTTTATGGTTAACCGGAGAAATTGCCGATACTCTTTCTGCTTCCGCCGCTTTGCATTCCTATATGATTAAGCTTTGGTCCGTATTATTCGAATTTATCGGAGCGTTGCTTATTATATCGATCTCAAAAAAAGCAAATAAAACCGAAACCGGTATTATATTTGCTCTTATATATTTAATAAATCCCGGAATATATATTAATTCTTCTGTTTGGGGACAATTTGACTCAATTCCCGCAACTCTGCTCATAGGAGTTATTGTACTTTTTGAAAACAAAAAACATAACCTTGCCGCTCTTCTTTTTCTTATAGCCGTTTTGACAAAGCCTCAAAGCGGTCTTTTATTGCCTGTGGTTTTGTATCTTTACTTCAGAGACACGCGTTTCGATCTTAAGTCTTTTATTCGTATACTTACCGGTTTTATATCCGGGCTTTTAATATACTATGCCATCGTGCTTCCTTTTTATCTCCCCACAAGCCTCGCAGACAGACTTCCCTCTTTCATAGATCCACTTTACTGGATTTTTGAGCTATACACTAAAAGTATTAAGGATTATCCATATGCCACAGCAAATGCTTTTAATCTTTGGTTCCTTCTGGGCGGACAGATCCAGCCGGATATTTTGCCATTTCTGGGGCTAAGCTATTTTGCCTGGGGTAACATTTTTATGCTGGCTGCATTGCTTTACGCTTTTGTTTGCTTATTGAAAGGCAAAGGATCAATAAACGCAATAGCTTACTTCGCTTACCTTATACAGTTCAGTGCCTTCTTTTTCATGACCAGGATGCATGAACGCTACCTTTTGCCTGCAATAACATTTATCACATTGGCGTCTGTATTTGAAAAGCAACACCGGTTGACACTTTGTATGCTTAGCATTTCCGTATTTATAAATCACTTATATTTGTATATAATCTCTTTTGGAGAGGTATATTGGCTTGAACGCCGGGATAGCCTTGGAATGCTTTTCTCATTTTTGGTACTTGCAACCTATGCGCTTTCGCTTTATCAGGGCTATATATCCTTCATAAAGACAGACGGAAACATTAGAGGAGAAAAGAATGACTGGAAAAATAAATAAAAAAGATATAATAATTATGTCAATAATGACTATTGTATATTTGATTATCGCATTAATTAACCTTGGTTCATTCAAGGCACCGAAAACCGGTTGGGAGCCCGAACACTTGAACGAAATCTTTATTGTCGATTTTGATAAAGAAGTTACTATAGATAAAATTATGCTGTTTGGCGGCCTTGGGCATGAATGGGGCTGTTTTGGCAGCCTGGAAATTGAAGCTTATCAAGACGGTGAATTCAGGGCTTATTCCTATTTAGATATGAAGTCGATTTTCAAATGGCATTTTACCACTGATACCGTAACCACCGATAAGCTAAAGTTCACAACCCGCTACCTCCGTACGGAAAACGATAAGGATGTAAACAAATTTTTTAAAGCCGAATACCGGGAAATGGGTTTTTTCAGCGGAAATGATTTGATTACAGGTTTTACCGTTGCGGAAGAACCGTCGACACCAGGTATAGAAAAACTTTTTGATGAACAGGATTTGGTTCCTGATCGCCCCAATATCTTAAATAGCACCTATTTTGATGAGATATATTTTCCCCGTACTGCTTTGGAGCAACTTGAGAAACGTGATATCCTTTATGAGAATACTCACCCTCCTCTGGGCAAGACCATAATAGCATTTGGAATCAATATTTTCGGTATGAATCCTTTTGGATGGAGAATTATGGGTACTTTGTTCGGCGCCGCTCTTATCCCTTTAATGTACATCATGGCAAAGCGTTTCTTTAAGGATACCTTCTGGGCTTTTTTCTGTTCCTATTTAATGATGTTTGATTTCATGCATTTTACTCAAACCCGTTTAGCAACTATAGACAGCTATACCGTATTCTTCATTATGATGATGTTCTATTTTATGCTTGATTATTACGATTCCAAATCTTATGGACGCGGCTTTTTTAAGTCCCTGGTACCACTTTTATTGAGTGGAGTCTTCCTTGGTCTTGGTGCCGCAACCAAATGGATCGCGCTTTATGGAGCTTCAGGTCTGGCATTCCTGTTTTTCTTGTCAAGAGGCTACGAGTATAATGATTTTAATAACCAATTAAATCTGAAAATAAACAACGAAGGTATTTCCAGAAAGACTAAATCAAAAGAACTCAGCCGGTGGCTGGGCAAATACTTTTACTTAACATGCCTGTTATGCGTTATATTTTTTATTATAATCCCGGCAGCCATATACATTTTATCATTCATCCCGATAAATTATAAAGAAAACAGCAAAAGCCTTGTAGAATTTGTAATAGCCACGATCAAGAGTATGTTTGAGTATCATAAGGGTGTTGTAGAATCCCATCCCTATGCTTCACCCTGGTATGAATGGCCTTTGAATATACGCCCGATTTTCTATTTTCAAGGTGAATTATTACCTCCATTCCGCGGAGCCTCTATTGCGGGCTTTGGGCATCCGTTGCTATTCTGGACAGGCCTTATTGCATTAATTATAATACTTTGGTCAATAATAACTAATATCTTTAATAAAAGAAACTTTCTCGGTGACAACAAGCTGCTGCTTTTCCCTGTAATAGGTTATTTATCACAATATCTACCCTGGGTCGTTGCTCCAAGAAAGATAACATTTATATACCATTATTTTTCCTGTGTACCTTTTCTCATATTAATGGTGGGTATTCTTTTCAGGTATTTGGAAGGAACCGGCCTGATAAGACGCAAGTTCACTGAAATCTTCCTGGTAGTGTTTTTAGTTTTATTTATTATATATTATCCGCTTTTATCCGGGCTGGAGGTTCCCAGGCTTTATTTAAACATCCTGCAGCTTCTTCCCCGCTGGGAATGGTAATGGAGGTAAAACACAATTGAAAAATCTGATTAGATGGCTTTGTTCCCTTCCTGTACTAAACAGACTATTCACGCCTGATTCCCTTGCCCAGTTTTTCAGGTATATTTTTGTCGGCATTTTATGCTTCTCGGTAGAATATACATTGTTTATCATACTCAGAAATACATTGCCTATAACTGAACTTATTGTTAATGTTCTGGTCTATACCGTTATATTCTGGCTAAATTTTCTTTTAAACAAGTTCTATTCGTTCAGGTCTAAAACCAACTTCAAAAGGCAATTATTCCTGTACGGCATTCTGTTTTTCTTTAATCTGACAGTCGGAAATGTTCTCCTGTTCTCCGGGATTCGATATGTTTTAGTGCTTTTAAGCGGCGAAGGCTCCTGGCAGGTATTATACCTGCCTAAGATATTGATTATGTTCTTTATTATTTCATGGAATTTTATACTATATAAAAAAGTAATCTATAATTAATCTTCGCATGAATAGACGATGTTAAGGTAATAGACTTTTAAAAACAAAAATAGGACGGTTAGGATGAATATCGCAATTATCGGAGGGGGCATGACCGGCCTGACTGCCGGGTACATGCTCTCACAAAGCGGACATAAGGTCACTGTGTATGAAAAAGAGAATCCCTTAGGAGGATTGGCATCGGCGGTAAATATCGGATCGGAAGCTATAGACCGTTTTTATCACCATATCTTTGTAAACGATTCTGAGATTCTGTCCTTGATCAATGAACTTAACCTGAATAACAGGCTTGACTGGTACAAACCCCAAAACGCTGTTTATGCCGATAATACCCTCCACCCTTTCTCAACACCCCTTGATCTTTTACTGTTCAAGCCTCTTTCCCTATTTCACAGAATCCGCTTGGGCATTATGGTGCTTTCTTCAGCATTTATCAGAGACTACTCATCCTTTGAATCAATTACGGCCAAAGAATGGATAATAAGGCATTCAGGCCGGGAGGTATGGCGAAAGGTATGGGAACCTTTAATTAAGTCAAAATTTGATATTGATAGTAATAATATCTCAGGTGCATGGATCTGGAATAAGCTTAAGCTTAGAGGAACTTCGAGAGGAAATTGCCTTAGAAAAGAAATACTTGGGTATATGGACGGAGCGTTTATAACAATTGCCGACGAACTTGCAAAGCAAATAATCCATAATAATGGCGACATACTGACAGGCCAAAAGGTTACATCCATAGCCAGGAATGAAAACGGTAAGGTTGACGTTGCCGTACAGGATTGCAAAACAAGTTATGACAAGGTTTTATTCACGGGCGCGCCAGGCCTTTTGTCAGAAATATTGAAATCTGCTCCTGACACTAGTGACATAAAACAATACCGGGATCAGGAAATCATAGCAGATGACGAAACATTGGTACCCAAGGCCGGGGAAATTTCCTCATCCGAAAAAGCCGGCAGTACACTCGGTGTAAGAGATGGCAGGCATATCCATACTAGTTATAAAGAATCACTTGACCGTATCTCTTATAAAGCTAATATATGCCTTATTCTGGAACTATCCCGTAGCCTTTCTCCATATTATTGGATAACCGTCGCACAGGAAGGCTTACCCTTTGTACTCATAGTTGAGCACACTAATTTAGTGGGAGTCAAGGGCTACGGTTCGCATGTTGTTTACCTGTCCAGGTATTTAGATGTTTCAGATCCTTTGTATCGGGCACAGGATAAGGATTTAATTATTGAATTTATAAATGGCTTAAAAAAGGTATTCCCTGATATTAAAAATGAAAACATAAAGAAGACCACATTAAGCCGGGCAGCGTTTGCGCAACCTGTTATTACCGTCGGCTACGAAAAGAATATTCCTGATATAAAAACACCCATAGAAGGGCTTTATCTGGCTTCAATGCCCCAAATATACCCTGAAGACAGAGGTTTAAACTATGCTGTAAGATTAGGACAGGAAGCAGCGAATGAAATACTGGAAGATTTATAGTATACTATTTTAAGATTTATTGCTTTTAGGAGGCTGTCATGGAAAAAATATTATGCTCCGTAATTGTACCAATGTATAATGAAGAAGTCGTAGTTCAGGAAACTTACCGTAGATTGACCAAGGTAATGGATAGTATTGGCGAAAGCTATGAAATTATTTTTATCAATGATGGAAGCCGTGATAATACAAGGGCAATGATCAACGAGCTGTGCAATAAAAACAAGAATATTAAAATGATAGATTTTGCACGTAACTTCGGTCATCAGATCGCCATTACCGCAGGCATGGACTATGCTGCGGGGGATTGCATTGTTATTATTGACGGTGATCTTCAAGACCCTCCCGAATTGATTCCGGATATGATAAAAATATGGCACGACGGTTATGATGTTGTTTATGGCAGAAGAAAATCCCGCCAGGGAGAGACATTCTTCAAGAAATTTACCGCAAAGGTTTTTTACAGAATCCTTCACAGCCTGACTAGTGTTGATATACCCGTCGATACTGGAGACTTCAGATTGATTGATCGCCGGGTTTGTGAAGCACTGAAACAGCTTCCGGAACGAAGCCGGTATGTCAGAGGTCTAATGAGCTGGGTAGGATTTAGACAGACGGCTATAGAATTTGAGCGAAGCAAACGTTTTGCCGGCGAAACCAAGTACCCACTGAAAAAAATGCTGAAGCTTGCAATGGACGGTATCATGTCTTTTTCATATAAACCGCTTAAATTTGCATCTTATATCGGCTCCATCCTCTCCGGTATCAGTTTTTTGTACTTGATTTTCGTAGTGGTTCAAAAACTGTTTTTTCCTGAAACCTCTCAATCAGGATGGGCTTCATTAATTGCCGTAAGCCTTTTTTTTAACGGAATCATTCTTCTGATGCTAGGAATTATCGGCGAATACATCGGACGCATATATGACGAAGCAAAAGGCCGGCCCCTCTATATAATAAGCGAATTAAAGAACATGGAGGAACGGGAAGGGCCACGCTTTAATTTGAAGCGAAACATTAATCCCGATTAATCGGTTTACTGCTTAGTATACCACTTTTCATAATTATACCTCTAAATGTTTCATTATACATGCCTAAGCTTTTCATTTGCTTTAATGTAATGGATCTAAAGACAGGCTTAAGGTTCTTTCGGTATCTTTTCTGAAAACCTTCGATTCCCATATTTAAGCTCATTGCCAATGCATGAGCACTTTTTATGGCATAGCTTATTCCCTCGGCTGAGCTGGGGCTAATAAACCCTCCTGCTTCTCC
>JBMNTI010000052.1:0-17050 GCA_050945655.1 Acetivibrionales bacterium
TCTTGTTTTCATGCCCGTTTCTTTATGTTTTTTAATTTTACCGCTCGTTATATAGCTAGTGAACGAGCTGGAATTATATTACCAATTTATGTTATCGTTAAAAAGTCACATTTCGCAATCGGCTATTATAATAATACAGAGTTTTTGGTTGCGACAAACGGGTAAGATTATTCATACGGAGTATCAATAACCTGGGTACCGGATCGCAATCTTCGGTTGTGACAAACGGGTAAGATTATTCATACGGAGTATCAATAACCTGGGTACCGGATCGCAATCTTCGGTTGCGACAAACGGGTAAGATTATTCATACGGAGTATCAATAACCTGGGTACCCGTTCGAAATCTTCGGTTGCGACAAACGGGTAAGATTATTCATACGGAGTATCAATAACTTGGGTACCCGTTCGAAATCTTCGATTTCGGTAACGGGTAAGATTATTATAACACTTCCCCCCCCTATTTGATAATACCTGACACCTAATCCACCGCCTTCATCGAGTCAACCATTTCAATATTTTTAAGTTTTCCATACATAATTATATCCACCGCCAGGGAAAACAAAAGAGTCGCACCGGCGGAAAGAACAAAGCTTAACGGGGTAATATTTCGTCCAATCATCAAATCATGGTTTTCGGTGGCCGCAACAATAAACCTGTGAAGTATGGCGCCTAAGAAAAGGCCTGCTAATGTGCCCGCAATACTCAATATTATGGTTTCGCGGAACACATATCCTGCAACTTCGTTGTTGTGATACCCCAATACCTTCAGAGTTGCAAGTTCGTTATTGCGTTCATTTATATTGATATTTATCAGGTTATAAAGTACTATTACGGCAAGGGCTCCTGCGGCGATCACAAGAACTACGACTATGAAACCCATACTCGAAAGCAAGTTCTTGTAAGGTCTTTGGGTCTGGGAAGTAAACTCGGCACCGGAAACCGCCTCACTTAATAATACCTCCGTAATAACATCGTCCTTTTGTGAATCCTTTTCTATCCGGGAATTTACCAGTATCGCATTAGTTTTTGGCTCGGCATAAAAATAACGGGCATATGAGGCTTTGGTCAAGTATATATAGCCTCCTACATAGTTTTCACACAAATCGGTTACTACTAATTCGGCGGTTCTGCCATCATCATTCTCTAGTATAAATTTTTCGCCGATTGAAAGGTTTAATGAATCGGCTAGCTTTTCGGTGAGAATAACAGAATCATCATTTAGTTCTATAGATTCCCCGGTTTTTCGATTATTAAGGTTTATGAACTTTATAAAATCCGGCCCGGTTTCCGGGGTAATAATACTCAATTGAAAGTTTTCGTTACCGTGAATTACAGTGCCTTCGGATCTGAATATTCCTATATGATCGGTAACCTTGGCCGGGTCGTTTAAGAAGCCGGCTAGGATTTCATCATATTGCTTATCCGGATCTAATTCAATGAGCAGCCGGTACTTAAAAATATTTTCAAATTGCGTATCAGCCACATCTTTTATAGAATCCTTTATGCCAAATCCGGCTACCATCAGGGCGGTACAACCGGCAATACCTATTACCGTCATAAAAAAATGTTTTTTATAGCGGAGAAGATTGCGTGCCGTAGCCTTATAAGCAAACTTAAGTCGTGACCAGATAAAGGTTACCCGTTCTAAGAAAATACGTTTACCGGCTTTTGGCGCCTTTGGCACCATCAGCCTGGCGGGCTTTTCTTTAAGTGTATGGCTACAGGCATTGACAGTTGCAGCCATTGTGCACATAACAGCAATGACTGACGCCGGAATTGCATAATCCCACATAAAAATCGGTTGCAGGGGAGGGAGTCGGTACAACATCCCGTACGCTTTCCAAATCACATTCGGAAGAATATTAAATCCTATAAGAAGGCCGGCTATGCTGCCCGAAATGCTTGCAAGCCCGCAATAAAAAAGATATTTTGACATAATAGTACTTTTTTTATAACCGAGAGATTTTAATGTGCCAATCTGCGTACGTTCCTTTTCAACCATCCTTGTCATGGTCGTCAAGGTTACAAGTGCCGCAACCAGATAGAAAAATACCGGAAATACCGTTGATATTGCCGCAACCTTATCTGCATTCATTGAAAAGCTCACATAGCTTACATTGGATTTTCGGTCAAGAACATACCATTCGGGAAGCTCTATTTCGGCAATATCCTTTTCGGCATCGGCGATTTTTTTTGCCGCATCTGCCAACTCCTTCACGGCATCTGTTTTGGCTTCCTGGTAGTCTGCTTCTCCGTCGGCAAGCTCTAAAAGGCCCTCTTCATAATCGCGTCGGCCTTTGGCCAGATCCTCTTCGGCATCGCGGATTTTCTGCTCGGCATCTGCAATTTCATTCCTCAACGTTTCTTCGGCTTCTGCAATTTTCTCAAGTCCTTCATAGTATTCTGCCCAGCCGTCATCAAGCTCTTTTCTTGCATCAGAGAGTTCTTTTTCTCCGTTTTCAATTTCGATTGCGGCATCTTCCAGCTTGGCTTTGGCGTCCCGGATTTCATCCCACCCGTCGGCCAGCTTTTGCCGGCTTTCATCCAACTCTTTTTTAGCCTTTTCCAGGTCGGCAACACCCTGATCGTATTTTCTTTTACCCTCTCTAAGAGCCCTCCGTCCTTCATAATATGAGTCCCACCCGGAGCTTATTTGAGATTCGGCGCTGTCAAGTTCGGCTTTAGCCTTGTTGAGCGCATCCCAACCACTTCTTAGCGCACCGGCATTCGGGGGGAGTGAAGCCAAAGCTTCATTAAGTAGTCCAAGATTAATCTCTCCCGCCTCATAGAGCGCTTTTAACGATGCCAGTTCAGCTTGTGCTTCTTCAAGTGTTTTGCCGCCCGGAGGGACAGGAGCACCCTGCTCTAATGCTGCGATATAGGCTTCTAAATCATTTATGGCAATTAACAAAGAATTGATGGCATCAATTTGAGATTGTATAGTATCCCTCATTCCCGTAAGCACTCCTGTGACAACAGTACTCACAGTTCCCGAGTCATCATTATCCATGGCGGCAAAGAGCTCTTGTGAATTGTCGTAACTTAATCCCAGGCTGGAAAGGGAAGTGAGTATCTGTTCCATGAGCGAGTCAAATTTTGCCTTTTGCTCAATATACTGTTGCATACCCTGTTCATATTTTTTCTCCGCTCTTAATAATTTGGATCTGCCCTCAGCAAGCTCATCTTCGCCTGCTTCAATCCTTCTGCTAGCTTTTGCAAGCTTTTCTAATCCTTTTTCATATTCAAGCTCGCCTTTTTCGAATTCTCTTTGAGCCTCGCTAATCTCCTGCAAACCCTCAAGGTATTCCAAATAGCCCTCATTATATTCCCGCTTACCGTCTTCAAGCTTTGTTATCGCTTCGGCAAGCTCCCTTTCACCATCCTCCAGCTCAATAAGAGCCTCGGCCAGTTCTGCTTGTGCATCATTGATTTCTTTATGTGCATCAGCAGTATTTTCTTTCAGGGTGTTTTTGGCATCGGCTATTTCTTTTTCTCCATCCTCAATTTCCAGCTTTGCATCCAGAAGCTTTTCCCTGCCATCTTCGATTTCCTGCCATGCTTCATCCAGCTTGGTCTCTGCTTCCTTTTTCCCATCTTCATATTCGGCTTTTGCTTCTTCAATCTTCTCATAAGCTTCTGAAATAACCTCGTCATAGCGTCTCACAGAACGGTCAATACCCACGGCTTCAAGTTTCTCAACAATTCTTTCGTTCAACTTTTCATAATCATCTGTAAATGCTGTTAATCCGGGGGCTTCTTTTACTGTGATCAAAAAGTCCGTATAGGCATCCAGGGCGTAATTGCTGTCATAAACATAAATGATGGCACCAATACGTCCGTTGCCGATGCTTGTTTTCTCTTTTTCATATGAAAAATAAAAGGGATTTGAAACGACTCCGACCACGGTGAACTCCGTGTTATTATAAATATCGCCGATATTTTCGAAATCATCATTTTCTTGCGATATCCTAAGTATCGATCCTATTTCTATTCTTGATAAATTTCCGCCTTCCTGCTCAACTACACACTCACTATTTGATTGAGGCATTCTTCCTTCCAATAGCTTCAGCTTGTTAACGGCCGATGAAGGCTCATTATCAAAGAATTGCTGTGAAAGACCGTATATTCTGGAAGGAAGGATTTCGTTTATATTACTCTCGGTTAAGATATCTGTTACATAAGCCGGCATAACATTGTTTATCTCGTCGATTTCCAAAATGGTTTTCAAGTCTGTGTCAGTCAAGCCCATAGTGGCTTTGATAATAATATCAGCCATATTATGATCATCATAATATCTGTCTACTGTTGTCTTCATAATAGGCGTTGTTGCAAGCAGGCCGGCAAGAAATCCAACACCGAGTGCAACAATGGCAAAAATGGCGATAAACCGGCCTAAACTATCCTTTATTTCCCGAAAAACTGTTTTTATGAAGGTTTTATTCACAAGCTACCACTCTATCCTTTCAACCGGGAGAGGAACAGTGTTAACTGAAGTCTTTGCAACCTTTCCGTTCTTAATATGAATCACACGGTCGGCCATCTGAGTAATGGCCTGATTGTGAGTAATTACCACAACAGTTTTGCCGGTTTTGCGGCAGTTATCATGCAAGAGCTTTAATATGTTTTTCCCGGTACTATAATCAAGTGCACCTGTAGGTTCATCACATAATAATATTTTTGGGTTTTTGGCAAGTGCTCTGGCAATTGAAACACGCTGTTGTTCACCGCCTGAAAGCTGTGCGGGGAAATTATACATTCTTTCGGAAAGTCCGACCTGGGATAAGGCCTCCTTAGGATCCAAAGGATCATGACAAATTTCTGAAGCCAGCTCAACATTTTCTACGGCAGTCAAGTTTTGAACAAGATTATAAAATTGAAAAACAAAACCTACATCATGTCTTCGGTAATCAGTAAGCTGTTTTTCGTTTAATCCGCTGATTTCTTTACCGTCAAGGATAATCCTTCCGTCGTCACAGGAGTCCATACCGCCAAGCAAATTCAAGACTGTGGTTTTACCTGCGCCGCTTGGACCTACGATAACGCAAAATTCGCCTTTTTCGATGCTGAAATTAACTTTATCAGCCGCAAAGATCTTCTGATTGCCCATTTTATAGCATTTAGTCACATCTTCAAATAAAACATAATTCCTCAAAGCTGTCCCACCTTATCCTCCATTACTGTCATAGTAAGTTCAATCAATCTGTTCAACTCAAGAACGTTTTCTTCGCCTAAACCTTCAATCATTAAATCAAAATATCTTTCTGCAATATTCTGCTTTTGCCTGATGTATGTTTCGCCAGACGGGGTCAGCATAACACGCATTCGCCTTCTGTCGCCCTCGGACATCTCCATGGTCACATATCCTTTTTTACGAAGTGAAGTCAACGCCGCCGTAATTCTCGACCTTGACACATGAAGCATATCACTTAAAAAAGATGGATTGATTTCTTTTTCGGGGTTATTAAGAAGGTACCAAAGAATATGCACTTCTCCCTGAAGGAAAACCGCCAGATTATTAAAGACTTTCATCTCATATAATTTAGACAACGATGCGATTAAAATAGATCTTAATTGTAAATTATCCATGCAGAGCCCCCTATTAATAATTATTTTACAGAGTTAATAGTTAACACTATTTATTATAATCTGTATTAACTATTGTTGCAATATAGAAAGAAGAACCCCCATCAACAAACGAAATCGAAGATATGTCGACAAACTGTGGGAAAACTATCAATAGTATTAAATATATGCAAGTTTAGCGGCTGTAGCTTGCTGCGATTTAGCGCTCCATCTCCAACGTCCTGTTTCCAGTCGCGCTCGCTACGCAATCCTTGCTTCGCTTTAAATCGCAGCAACCTCGCCGCTTATTTACGATTACATAATCAAATATTATAGCCTGCATGTTAAAATAGTTTTCACAATCTGCCGATGAGGGTTCGGGAATCCTGTATTTTCATAATAAAATACCCTCCCTGTTGATCAGACGATCCATATTGCAAGGGAGGGTATTCGTATTTTTAATGCTTCAATACTACTTTGATACGGTGTTATGCCCTTTGGGCATCAATGGTTTTATCCTTGATAAAATATTGAAAGGCAACAACAATTAATATCAACACAATTCCTATGAGGTCGGTTATTAGATTCGGGTCAATCATACCGAGGCCTCCGATAATGGCCAGCAGCCTTTGCCACCAGGGCAGCTTTTTCTTCATATAGCCTTCAAGGCCTCCGGCAATGGCATACATTCCTATTGATGATGTTATTACTATTTGCACTACTTTAAAAATGGAGGTATTTATTAGTAGCATTGCAGGATTAAGCACAAAGATATACGGGATTATAAAAGCGGTAATAGCCAGTCTTGTTGCAATAATACCGGTACGAAGCGGATTTCCTCCCGATATGGCTGCGCCAGCATATGCTGCCAAAGCTACGGGGGGTGTAATGTCGGCTACTATGCCGAAATAGAAGACAAACATGTGAGCTGCAAGTACAGGGGTCTCAGGTATCAGCTTTAAAATGATGGGTGCTGTAATAGTAGCCATAATAACATAATTAGCAGTTGTAGGGACACCCATACCCAATATAATGCAGGCAATCATTGTGAGGAACAGTGCAATTATATCGATGCCTCCTGAAAGCATAAGAAGACCGTCGGCAAGCTTGAGTCCGATACCGGTAAGTGACACAATACCCACAATTATACCGGCTATCGCACAGGCGGCAGCAACACCAATAGTATTTTTTGCGCCATTCTCAAGAGATTCGACGAAGGTCTTTGGTGAAAGTCGGGTTTCCTTACTGAACATACTTACGATAATTGAAGCAAGAATAGCAAGGCAAGCAGCGCGGGAAGCGGTATATCCTATTGACATTGTGGTTATTAGAACAACAACCGGAAGGAATAAGTAGCCTTTTGCAAAAAGAAGCTTAAAAAAGTTGGGTATGGATTCCTTTGGAAGCCCCTTAAGCCCAAGCTTTTTTGCTTCGAAATGCACCATCAGGAAAATACCGGCGAAATAGAGCACAGCCGGGAAAATAGCTGCCACCGCTATGGTAGCATATGGAGTTTCGGTCATTTCTGCCATTAGGAAGGCGGCAGCACCCATAACCGGCGGCATAATCTGTCCGCCTGTTGATGCAGCGGCCTCAACCGCTGCGGCGAAGTCCCTGTCATATCCCGTCTTTTTCATAACTGGAATAGTCACACTTCCGGAACCTACGGTGTTGGCAACCGAGCTTCCGGAGTACATACCCTCCAGAGCGCTGGAAATTACAGCAACCTTTGCCGGACCGCCAACGGAAAAACCTGCGACGGAATTAGCAATATCTATAAAAAAGTTGCCGATGTTCGTCTTTTCAAGAAAAGCCCCTAATATGATGAATAATACTATAAAGGTTGAGCAAACTCCAATTGGAGTACCGATTACACCGTCAAGAGTATAAAAAAGCGTATATACGATTCGGGTAATTGAATACCCTGATATTACTGCATAAGCAACAAAAAATGATGCTACGACCAAAATGGGCAGACCTACTACCCTTCTGCATACTTCAGCAATTATAATTATTCCGATGATACCGACTATTACATCCAAAGACGATATTCGGGTTGCCTTCCGGGCAAGCGCGGGAAAGTTGATTACATAATAAAAGTAGCAAGCGGTACCGGTGATTCCCAGCAACATATCATACCACGGCACAAAGTTCAACCGCTTGGCAGATTTTTTCCTTGCCGGATAAAGCATAAATGCCATAAAAATAATGAATCCTACAAACGATGTTCTGCGGATTTGTTCAGGCCATGCGCTGATAAGATTCATATAAAAGATAAAAATAGAAAAACCGGCCAGAATGTAACGGACAATTTCTCTCGGGACACCGTTATAATGCCTTGTGTTAGATTCACGGTCATACTCGGCCATTACTTCATCAACATTTATTTGTTCGACTTCTCCCATTGATGTCGTGTTTGTGGGCTCTGACATTCTGTATCCTCCTCGTATAATAAGTTTTGTGAGGTTTAGATTTGACTTTTCCCAGTTAAAACCTCTAACCGCTGGACTTAATATAAGAATAGCAATATACTAATTTAAAATTATTCTGCGGCTACATAAAAAACGCACAGTAGTATTGCAGCCACAGAGTTCACGAAGCTTAACCGGGCTTCCGTTAATCTCAAGGATGTGGTCTGAAACTGTGCCTACAATATAGGAAAGATTGTGCATAGGCCGATCTAAACCGCTCACAATCATGGAACCGTCTTCTCCATATTCCAAAAACTGGCCTTCTTCTATCTCAGTTTGCACACCGGCGCCGAAGGAGTAATAAATTGTCCTTATCACATAAATTTCACCGTTACAAATTTTGTATACATCTGTAACCGGGCTCTTATTCACCGAATGGACAAAAGTAACCGAAAACTCGCTTCCCTCTTCAATAGGATATACAGCCAGTGTTTTACCTGTGTCTGCATTTTTAAGGATCAGACACGGAAAGGATACCAAAAAATAAAGAAAAACGGAAACTGCAATTATGACCACAATCGCGGCCCCCGTTAATAATCTTTTCATTTATTCCTTAGAGAACACCGATTTCTTTATAGTATTTCAAAGCACCGGGATGAATAGTAATTGAAATACCTGAAACAGAGTATTCGGCGTTAAGCTCAGCTCCCTTTGGATGCGCCTTTGCAATTTCTTCGGAATTTTCAAAGAGGGCCTTTGTCATATCATAAACGAGTTTTTCGTCTAAATCGTTTCTAACAATATAGGTTGCAACAACTGCCACTGTCTGGACATCAGCATCAACACCCTTATACGCGCCGCCGGGGACATTAAACTTGGTGTAGAAAGGATAGTCGGCAATAAGCTTATCAGCGTGTGCATCATCTACTTCCAATATATTTATGGAATTAGATGTTGCAAGCTCTACGATAGCTGTGGTAGGTGCTCCCGCAACACAGAAGAAAGCATCAATTTTATCATCCTTTAAAGCGGTTGCACTATCACCGAAGCTAAGGTTGTTAACCTGGATATCATCAAAGGAAATGCCGTAAGCATCAAGTATCTGACGGGCATTAAATTCACAGCCTGAACCGATATCACCAACAGAAACACGCTTTCCTTTTAGGTCTTCGATAGAGGTTATATTGCTCTTGCTGACGATTTGGCAAACTTCAGCATAGCAGCCGGCCATAGCCGAAAAACCCTCAACTGCGCCCTCGCCTTCAAAGAGGTCTATCCCTTTGCTTGCATAGTACATTACATCGTTTTGAACAATTGCAATATCGGCTTCTTTATCTGCAACCAGGTAGATGTTTGCTTTGGATGCACCTGTGGATTGAACATCGAAGCTTACATTCTTTAATTTAGAAGATAAAACCTGAGAAACAGCACCGCTGAATGCGTAATAAGTACCTGTGGTGCCACCGGTTGCCATCTTTAATTTTGCTTTGCTGCCGCAACCTGAAATGAGGAGAGAAATAAGGACCAACATAACCAGAACAGTTGTTAATGCTCTCTTTTTCAAAAAAATCACTCCATTAATTCGTATTTTCAAAACTATTATATAATAATGTTAAGTTTATACTAATGCAGAGGACTTTTCAACATTTTATACGCTTTATTTACCGAATAAGTTTATATACCCCTGAATAAGAACCACCAATATAACAATAGGCAGCACCCATGTTAAATATCCTTTGAACCAACGGGGCATTTTGATGCCCTCACCGGTGTTCATCTCCTTAATGTAATTATCAAATCCCCAGCCGTAACGGGTTACACAGAAAAGGAGATATACCAGCGATCCTAAAGGAAGCAGATTATAGCTTATGATAAAATCCTCGAGATCCAATACGCCGGTTCCCGGTCCTAAGGGCTGGAACCCGCTGAGCACATTAAAGCCCAAGATACAAGGTATGGATAGTATTATAAGTAAAATCATATTAATCAGAGAGGCTTTCTTTCTACTCCATCCCCACAGATCCATGGCAAATGAAATAATGTTTTCAAATACTGCAATTACGGTAGAGTATGCCGCAAAACACATAAATATGAAGAATAAAGATCCCCAGATCCTTCCACCGCTCATGGAATTAAATATATTAGGCAATGTGACAAATATTAAGCCCGGGCCTTGTCCGGGATCAACATTGAAGGCAAAGCAGGCCGGGAAAATAATAAGTCCGGCTATAATCGAAACAGAGGTGTCAATTACCGCTATATTGATAGATTCTCCAAGCAGGCGGCGTTCCTTGCCAAGATAGCTTCCGAATATTGCGAGGGAGCCGATGCCTATGCTTAAAGTGAAAAATGCCTGACTCATTGCAGCATACACGGTAGACCATAAGCCTTGTTCTTTTATACGACTCATATCCGGCAATAGATAGAATTTTAGACCTTCTCCTGCATTTGGAAGAGTCATGGACTTTACGGCTAGAATCACAATAATAGCCAATAATAATACCATCAAAATCTTGGTTACTTTTTCAACACCCTCCTGTAAACCCAGTGAACATATGCCAAAGCATACGACTGTGGTTATGACCATCCATAAAGTCATTTCTAGCGGATTTGCAATAAGGTCTTCGAATACTTTGCCGATCTGCTGGCCGTCGATACCCTCAAACCGGCCTGAGACGAACTTATAGAAATAACCCAGCATCCAGCCTGCAATAGTGGTATAGAACATCATGAGGATGTAATTTCCTGCCATACCGGCATAGCCCATCAGATGCCATTTATGTCCCTTTTTCTCCAATACGTTAAACGAAGTGGCGATACTCTTCTGGCTGGCACGTCCTACGGCAAGCTCCATCGTGATAATAGGCAGACCAAGCAGGAAAATAAATATTAGATAAATGAGAACAAATATTCCGCCGCCATACTGCCCTGTGATATAGGGGAAACGCCAAACATCTCCTAGTCCGATTGCGCAGCCGGCGGAAATCAGAATAAACCCCAAGCGTGACGCAAATTTTTCTCGCTTTTCCATTTTCAATCCTCCAAAATACTAATTTGAAATGGGGTCAAATACTTAAAAATTATATTATATTTCTCATATAATATCAACCAAATAGCGCATAATTAGCAAATTACACACTGTCCTTATTGATTTTTGGTTATTTGTTGTGGGCAGAGGTGTGCATTTAAGGAATTGAGGATATAAAAGATGTTAGCAAAATATATTATTTTCATAGCCATAACAGTGGTAATTATTAAATTGCAGGCAATAAAAATTTGGCTATTTATTGCGGGGGCAGGGTGATGGCATGGGCTCAAACATGATGGGGGTTTTAAACAATTTAATAATATTTGATCGGCAAATGGCTATTTACCCAAAAGGGCACAGTATGGTCGAACGTGCATGCCAGAACCTCATGGCCTCTCTGGATGTTTATTTTTCAGGAGCCAAAACGCTGGAATTGGTTGTGGTAGATCCGTCTATAAATGTGAATGGTGTCGAAATTGAATTAAATCCTAAACAACGCAATGCTCTGTTAGATATATTTTTGAAAAGAGGGTTAATATCAATTGCCTTTTTTTCTGGTGTTTCAAAAGAACAATTGATTCAACTTTTTAGCTGTTTGCAAAGTGTTCCTCATGGTAGCCATATACTTTATCACCAGGACATTATAAAAAAAATCGATGATATCGGAAACATTAGTGTCCGTTATATGCAGTTAGGAGACGTGCAATATGCCGAAAACTTGATTAGCGGCTCTGTTTTGTCAGATGAGAGTAAAAAGGTATTAAAGCTTCTCTTATATGGTTCCGGATCAACACAACGACACTTTGATCCAGCCGGGATCGAAGATAAATTACCTGATAATAGGGATAATGCGCTTGAATCATATATAGATTTACTTAATGAAGCAATATATGAAAGAGATACACAATCTTTAAACGAAATGCAGGCTTTTTTTCGTTCTGCCAGGGATATTCTTCCGAAGATGTCTTCAGATATAAGAAACGATTTTTTAACCATCACCTTTGATAATTTGAACGAAGGAGTACCTGAAGATCAATTGGAGAACATTCTCAATTGCATGCCTTATGAATTGCTGGTGGATCTGATCCAAATGGCAAAGGACAGCAACCGTGAGATTTCACCTGCTTTTGTTCAGATTATGAATGCGCTTCATCCTTTGACCACGGATGATTACATATCTGACCATCAGCAAGTAAATATGACAGCTGAGCAATTTGATAAACTCATAGATCGTGAGCGATATGAAGATTATATTTCGCAGGATTATGGCCATCAGCTTACTCAATTATCCTCGCAATCTGAAAAAGAGTATGACGCTAGTTTATTTACCGATATGTCAAAAGACTATGCCAACTGTTTTACACCGGCTTATATTGATTGTCGTTTGATGACTACTATTTCTTGTTTGTTGGGAGGTTTATTAGCAGAGGATACAGACAAGGTTTTTAATAATTATCTTAAGGAGTTGACATTAAGAGTTGCCCGGCATAGCAAATGGGACGTTTTAGTGAAAGCTATCCCGTTCGGTGGGTTTCAATCCGTATGCAGAACGGATGAATTTATTCAACTGTTGGAAAAAGCCTATTTGGAAGAATCCGTTGATACGCGCGAGTATTTAGAAGCGATCATAGTGAACTCCGGAGAGAAAAACTTATCATGGATTTTAAAGCATTACCTAAATACGAATGACCCGGAGGAAGAAGATCGGCTTTTATCTCTTTTACTTAAATTTGGCACTACAACCGCAAGCAGGACTATTGGAGAATTGAATCATATATCAATAAATTCATTGAATAAAATCATTCGAATAATGCAAGCTTGCCATATTCAATTAAGCCGGGAACAGATGGGATTATTGCTCACAAGTGAAGACATGGAGGTACAATTCAGGGGTATACAACTTTTAATGGAACAGGATTCTCAACAGGTTTATAAAGAATTACAAAGGCGTTTGAAGGACAAAAATGGAAATATGCGTGTGCTTACTCTGAAATTTATCGGTATGAATCGGTATACCCAAGTGATACCGTTATTATTAAAATGTCTCTCGGTGTTTTATATTAATGAGAACAAGTTTCTCTTTAATTGCGAAATTATCAACACATTACATACTTTGGCTCCCGAGGCTCTTCAAATGGCTGCTGATCGGGTACTGGGCTTTAAGATTTCTTTAACACCCAAACGCATTAAAGAGACACAGCAATACTTAAGGAGGCTGTTATCATGAGTGATCGGCTGGAGCTTATTCAACGAACAATAGCGGATATTGTCGGTGCAATAAATATTGCTAAGGTATACCCAAAAGGTCACCTTGAAGTACTCCGTGTTCAACACCGCCTCTTTGACAGAATTGTTTTAGCCCTTGATAAGTGCGGAGAAATTAGTTTTATTTTATTAAATCAAATGGTTTATTTCAATAAATTGCCTATCATTGGGGATAAGACCGTAATTAAAGCCTTTTATGCCATTTTTTACAGTAGAGGCATTGAGCGGTTAACCTTTTTAAAGGGAATACAAAAATATGAGCTGGAGAGGTTTTTAGAAGAAGTTTATGCTGATAAATCAAGCGGCATAAAGAGTCAGGATCACATTAAAATTGGAAGAATTCTTCCGCAGCAGGATTTGGGTTTGAGCGTCTCAAAAAAGCAATGGGCGACACATACAATGGAATCGGTTTATTCCAAAGCCCGAATGAATAAAGAGCTTCAAGTTATGGATGTCAACCATGTAGCTATGGAACTTATCAAGACGTTTAATAAAATGTCGGATCCTTTCAAGTATTTGATTGATATTAAAACAGAAGATGAATATACCTATATTCATATGGTGAATGTTGCTTTACTCACCATGAAATTAGCATCAAAAACTGGTTTTTCAGGACAGTTATTGGTTGATATTGTTTTTGCAGCGCTTATGCATGATATCGGAAAAGTGATGATACCTGAAGAAATTTTGAAGAAACCTGGATCACTAGATGAGACAGAGATGGAAATTATGCGCACTCATCCTGTCCTTGGCGCAAAATACCTCATGCTGCATAGAAATTTACCCCAAATAACTATTGTGGCTGCTATGGAACATCATATCAAGTATAACGGCGAAGGATACCCGCACATACAATCGGGTTGGCAACCCCATATAATTAGTCAAATGATTAGTGTATGTGACGTGTATGACGCGTTAAGGAGTAACCGACCCTATCATGCGGCAATGTTCGGCGAAGAAATCAATAAACGCTTGAATAAGGAATCGGGGAGTTCATTTAACCCAATGCTTGTACATAACTTGATACAACTATTAAGTGTCTCCGATGATTGATCTGCTATTTTATTCAGAACTGCAAATCAAGATGATTGGAACTGCAAATCAAGGTGACCTTCTATCTTGATTAACGGTCATTAATACTAAAATCATTTTTCCCTTTTTTTCAGCCTTTGCCGTATGTTAGGGCGTACCGGAATTGATATATAATTGATATATATTTTTTATTATGTTATTATTTTAAAATCTAAAAACTTTGGAAGAACATTCTTTTTGTTATTAAGGTTCAAAAGGTGATATCAATGAAATTCAGCGACCATGAATGGCAGCTTGTCCACCAGCTGACGGAGTGGACGAAAATAAGTGAATGAGAAAGAATTAACAGCTATAGACTTCCAGTTATTAACTGGGAATTGAATAGAAATGTTTTAACAAAAATTATTATACGAGGCGATGATATTATGGATTTCGTGAAAATAGAATGTTTTATACCTGAAGAGTATGTTTCACCTTTGCGGGATGCATTGAATGAAATCGGAGCACTAACCGTGGACGAATGCTATGATTATTGTATGGCAGTATCTAAGGTCAAAGGCAGCTGGCGAGCCCTTGAGGGAACCAACCCGTTTTTGGGGGAGATAGGTAAAATTTGTGAAGCCGAAGAGGCAAAAATTGAATTTACCTGCAAAAAAGAACTCTGGAGAGCTGCGGTGGATACGATAAAGAAAGTCCATCCCTATGAAAAACCCGTAATAAACGTACTTTCTGTTATTAATAATTATTGATTCAAATAAAAATAAAAAAATGAAAGGTATCGGATATGAGAAAAACAAAAATTATTTGTACACTTGGACCTGCAGTCGATGATGAACAGATATTGAGAAGACTTATAGAAGAAGGCATGGATGTAGCAAGGCTAAATTTTTCGCATGGCAGCCATGAGGAGCATTCAAAGCGTGTTATGTCACTAAAAAAGATCCGGGAGGAGCTGGGAAAACCTATAGCGTTGCTTTTAGATACAAAAGGCCCGGAAATCAGACTTGGCACTTTTAAAGATGGGGGTGTCGAGCTTAATGCCAACGAAGAATTGATTTTAACTACCAATGAGTTATTAGGCAATAAAGAGAAAGTTTCAATTTCTTATAAGAACCTGCCCCAGGTTTTAAAAAAAGGTGACAGAATACTTTTGGATGACGGCCTTGTGGAGCTGACCGTAATTGATTTGACAGAGACCGATATTATTTGCCGGGTAATCAACGGAGGAGTTATTAAAGACAAAAAAAGCCTTAATGTTCCTGGAGTAAGGCTTGACATGCCTTATCTGAGCGAAAAGGATGTTGAGGATATTATTTTTGCCATCGAGCATAATTTTGACTACATAGCAGCCTCATTTACACGGTCGGCTGCAGATATTATTGACATAAAGACAATTCTTGAGGAAAATGGCGGGCGGGATATCCAAATCATAGCTAAAATTGAGAATGGTGAGGGTGTAGAAAATATTGATGAAATTTTAATGGCCAGCGATGGTATTATGGTAGCTCGTGGTGATATGGGAGTTGAAATTGACTATAACGAACTCCCAAGAATCCAGAAGCTGCTAATAAAGAAAGCAATGATCCACGGTAAAAAATCTATTACGGCAACACAAATGCTGGATTCAATGATCAGCAAGCCAAGACCGACAAGAGCCGAAATCAATGACGTAGCTAATGCTATTTATGATGGAACAAGTGCTATTATGCTTTCGGGAGAAACCTCCATTGGGAGATACCCTGTTGAGAGTGTAAGAATCATGGCAAGAATTGCAAAAAGCACGGAAGCGGCGATTCACTACAAAAAACGGTTTCACCAAATGGAGCTTACCGCATCAATTTCAAATGTTACTAATGCTATCAGCCATGCAACCTGCACCACGGCTCACGATCTGGATGCAGCAGCAATTCTTACGCTTACCGTATCTGGTACCACAGCCCGTATGATATCCAAATTCCGGCCTGCATGCCCAATTATAGGGTGTACAACCAGTGAGAAAGTATGCAGGCAATTAAACATGTCATGGGGAGTCATTCCTGTTTTGTTTGAAAAGAAACAGACAAGCGATGAACTTTTTGAACATGCCGTAGAGAAGGCAGTAGAGACCGGTATAGTAAAGAGCGGAGATTTGGTGGTGCTTACAGCGGGACTACCCATTGGTATTCCCGGAATGACAAATATCCTGAAGGTTCAAATTGTCGGCAATATTCTGATGAGTGGGATCGGTGTCACACAAAAGACAGCGGTTGGAACCCTCTGCGTATGTAAAAATGAAGATGAAGCGCTTAAAAACTTTAACGGCGGAGAAATCTTAGTTATACCTGAAACCTCCAATAGACTAATGAGTATTTTAAAAAGAGCGAAAGGAATTATTACTGAGAAAGGCGACATTACGTCACATGCGGCAATAGTGGGATTAAGCCTTGAAGTACCCGTTATTTGCGGAGCCGGGCATGCCACCAGCGTTTTAAGAAGCGGTATTACCGTAACTATGGATGGGGCAACCGGCCTGGTATATTCAGGCTCCCAGTATGAACTCAAAAATCCATAGTATAATCGTGAAAGGGTTTCGGTGACCGAAACCCTTTCTGATAAGCCGGACAAGCAGGGATCAATCTTGTAATACAAAATCACACTAAATTTACATATTATGAAGATATAATAGCAGTAGCGAGAGGTTGGAAGGCTGACATATCAAAGGTTTGAATCTGCAATAATGGGTCACAAGAGACTTAGAGTAAAATTATCGT
>JBMNTI010000053.1:0-16259 GCA_050945655.1 Acetivibrionales bacterium
TCTTCACAGGCCTCTTCCATTATTCCCGCATATACGGTGGGTGAATGGTTAAAACTTCCTTTTTTGAACAGATCAACAACCGAACCGCAGGCACCGCCCTTTGAATCGTAGGCTCCATAATAGACAGTGCCTATACGTGCGTTTACTATGGCACCGGCGCACATGGGACAAGGCTCTAAGGTCACATATAATTCACAGTTGTCAAGCCGCCATGAATTAAGCTTCTTGCATGCTTCATTGATTACGATGATTTCGGCATGAGCCAGAGCGTTATTATTCTTTTCTCTGAGATTATGGCCTCGAGCAATAATCTCGCCTTTATATACAATAACTGCGCCTACCGGTATTTCACCTATCTCAAAAGCTTTCCTGGCCTCTATTATTGCCTCTTCCATGTAGGGGTTAAACATAACCATCTATCCCTCCTTTAAAGCATACGCCGCAAACATGTCCCGCGACTGCTTCGACAGACTGCGCAAAAACTATCAATAGTATTAAACCCATGCAAGTATGACGGCTGCAGCTGATATTTGTCATCCAGAGCGTCAGCGAAGGATCTTATTTTTTTACCCAAAGATCATTCACTCCACTTCGTTCCGTTCAGGATGATAGGTATGGCGCTTCGCTGCACTCAGAATAACCGCTATTGCTCTGCTTCTTGGCTGTTTTGCTCCCTAATAAGCAGTGTTACTTCCACAATCCATGCTTAGCTTACAATTGTAGAAACAACGCTGCTTATTTATGATTGCATATATTAAAATATTATGACCTGCATGTTAAAAAAGTCTATGCGCAGTCTGGTGCCACATAAGCTTAGTATTTGATTATGCAATCTTTACTAAGCGATATGAAGGTGAAATTTAATGCGGGAAATTCTTGCATTAGTAATTCTATAATATCATAAACTTAACCATGGAAAGACGAAGATATGGCGAATACCGCCGATATTTAAAAAAAAGGCGTATGAATAAAGGAAAAGAATACACAGGATTATTCAGGGAAAGAATACCTTTAACCCTGGAAAATATTTTTCTGCTTATTTTACCTCTGTTAATATTGCTGATTCTGGTTCCTCCACCGGAGAGAGCGGTATCCGTTGAAAAACCTGCAGGTACAAATGCCGAACCAATTTCTATTGTTGTCTATAACAGTGATGCTTCAGTAATTGACAGAGTCGATCTTGAAGAATATTTGATCGGTGTCGTGGCGGCGGAAATGCCTTACAGCTTTCATGAAGAAGCGCTTAAAGCCCAGGCTGTAGCGGCTAGAACCTTTGCAGTAAGCCGTGCCCGCGGACTTTACGGCTATTTTTCAGAGCATTTTGGAGCCGATGTTTGTACAGACCCGGGCCATTGTCAAAGTTGGATTTCAAAGGAAGAATTTTTATCAAGCCGGGGCAATGAGCAAGACTGGCAAAGAATTTCCGATGCCGTGGCAAATACCGGCAACATAGTCATGACATATTCAGGTGAGCTGATCAATCCTCTTTATCATTGCAACAGCGGAGGAGCTACCGAGAGCATTGAGGCGGTATGGTCGAGATTAGGGGAAGTCCCATATTTAAAAAGTGTCTACAGTCCCGGTGAAAGCATGTATAGCGAATTTGAGCACAGAACTGTTTTTACCTGGAATGAAATACAAAAGAAAGTGAAGAATAAATATGCCGATGCTAAGTTTGAGAATAATAAGGAAAGTGATTTGGAGGTTCTTTCCTACAGTCCAAGCAGCAGGATAGAAAAAATCAGGGTAGGTTCGGTAGAAATGGCGGGGACAGAATTCAGAGAATTATTTCAGCTTCGTTCTACTAATCTGGAGTTTGAATTTCCTGATGAAAACAGTGTGGAAATAATTTCAAAAGGCTACGGTCACGGCGTCGGAATGAGCCAATGCGGGGCCGATGCGCTTGCTAAACAGGGCTATTCATATAAAGAGATTCTTGAGTTTTATTATACGGGCATATCGGTGGAAGAATTGAGGTATTAAAGTATAAAACCACTTCCGTTGGCAATAATACAAAACGGAGGTGGATATTGTGAACAACAAGGGAAAATTTAAAGACCAATTGCCGAATGAAAACAAATTTAAATCTTTTTTTAAGGAAAGTGGCTTTTATATTGCAATTGTAGTAGGATTATGTGCTTTGGCAGCAGGCGCGGTTTACTTCTCAACAAATCAAATACTTAGCGATCCTGATCCGAAGCCTTACCAAGCTCAAGAAAACCCACCGCAGGATGATTTGGAATTGGATTTATCAAAGTATGAAAACCCTTTACACGTAGAACCCGATCAAAGCTCCATAGTGGATGAGGGAATCGAATATTTTGAAGACGACCCTTTAATCGGTATGGAGGATGTGGATGAAATTCCGGAAGACGGTGAAACAAGCGCAGAGATAAACGCAGATGAAGCACCTGATACAGATGTGACCGACATGAATAGTGGGCCGAAGGAAGAAGATGCTTCGGTTGCAACAACCGGCGAGACTGAAACTATTGGTGAAGATGCGGCAACTGAAGATGTAGTTTTGGCTATAGTAAGGCCTGCTTTCAACGCTCCGGTAGCCGGAAAAATTCAAACAGAGTATTCAATGGATAAACTTATTTTTTCACCGACCTTCAATGAATGGCGCACCCATAGCGGCGTGGATATAGCCGCACCCCGGGGAGAGGTTGTCCGTGCAGTCGGTAACGGTACGGTCATTGAAATCAAAAATGATCCCAGGTATGGCTTTACTGTTGTAATAGACCATAAAAACGGCTATAAATCGCTGTATTCGAATCTTGCAAGCGACCAGACCCTGCAGGTAGGCCAGGAAGTTAAAATTGGTGACCCTATCGGCGCTGTGGGAGCAACAGCAATATTTGAAAGTGCTGAGCCTACGCATCTTCATTTTGAGCTTTACAAAGAAAATAAGCTGGTAGACCCCGCCGCATATATAGACTTTGCCAAATAAATATAGTATACGCGGGCAGGCTTTTTTAACCAGGAAAGGAGAGAAACGCAGTCTCTCCTTTTTTGCATTTTTTCTTCCTCTTGAAATTAACCAAATAAATGCTTGTTTCATATAATGGTACAAAAAGGGAGGTATTATAAGATGAAATATGAAGAAATAAGGCAATATCTCAAACGAAATCCTTATTGTTTTCGTACCACGAGAGAACGCGAAGAAGAAATGAATGAAAAGATTATGAAGCGTGAGGGTAAAAAAATCATTTTCGCACAATCTTCCAACAGATATCATAAGGAAAACGAGCAAGACTTTGATAATCAACCGAGCTGAACTGATAAAATGCGAATGAATGATTACTTGGCGTAAGTTTCCCGCTTATTGAATCGTGAGACTTACGCCAAATTAGTCGGTTAGCCCTTAAAGAGAGAGGTGTATTGCCTCTCTTTACTTATATTAAGTATCTGCTATTTAAGTAACATTGTGAGCATATTGAATATTCCTGTATACCTGGTTATTAATAAAAGTGTGCTTCTTTAACACAAAATCCTTATAATTATGTGATAAACTCGACAAACTTTGCGGAAACTACCAATAGTATTAAATCTATGCAAGTTTAGCGGCTGTAGCTGACATCTGTCATCCTGAGCGTCAGCGAAGGATCTTCTGCGATTTAGCGCTTAATCTTTTTTAATATGGTTATTGTGCGGCGGTCTTTCCTCCGAAGCAATCGGCTTATCTCGTTGAGAACCTTGCACCCGCTTCATAACGTTAAACTTCCATAGGAACCGCTGTCGATATCATGGGTGAAGCGGAGCAGGATTGCGAAGTGACCGCGAATAATTTCCGGATGAAATTCCTGAGCGGCACACATGATATCGACTAAAGGTTCCATTGTCGAGGTTACTTCGCTTTAAATCGCAGCAACCACGCCGCTTATTTACGATTGCATAATCAAATATTGTAACCTGCATGTTAAAACAGTTTTCGCACAGTCCGCCGAGGTGAAAGAGGAAAGCAGAAGCTTGAGAAAGGATATTTAAAAATAAGGGTATAGAGGCCAGCCTTCCCTAATATATATAGTATCGGGACATCAAGCCGATTTAGGCGCTGTGCGGGAGGCAGGCGTATGAGACATTACATAGAGGAACGCGCCTTGGAGCTTGGGAGCTTCATTATTGAAAACAGGACGACGGTCCGGGCAGCTGCACAGAGTTTCGGAATATCGAAATCTACAGTACACAAAGACGTGACCGAAAGATTGGCAAAACTGAATCCGTCTATGGCCGGGCAGGTGAAAAGAATACTTGACGAAAACAAGGCGGAACGCCATATCCGTGGCGGCGAAGCAACAAGATTAAAATACGGTAGAGATAGCAGAAAAGTCGGGTGAAACCGGCTTTTTGCATATCTAACAGGTAAATTATATAAATTTATCTATTGATATAAGGGAAATATATTGATAATATTAAAATTGTGTACAATTTATTATATTAGCCAATGATAAATTTAAAGGGGTTGTAATGATTGGGCATGGGATTAGATATTGGTCTGGATTTAGGGACTGCATCAGTGCTGGTTTATATTAAAGGAAAAGGAATTGTTTTACGCGAACCTTCCGTTGTGGCAATTGACAAGAATTCTGACAGAATTCTGGCTGTTGGGGAAGATGCACGGAAGATGCTGGGCAGAACCCCGGGAAATATTATAGCTATACGCCCTCTGCGTGAAGGTGTAATATCCGATTACCATATAACAGAGAAGATGTTGAAATATTTTCTTAATAAAGTATGTTCAAAGAGCTTCTTTAAACTATTTAAACCAAGAGTTATGATTTGTGTGCCCTCAGGTGTCACCGAAGTCGAAAAAAGAGCTGTTGAAGATGCGGCGGTTCAGGCAGGCGCAAGAAAAACTTACCTCATTGAAGAACCTATTGCTGCGGCTATCGGAGCGGGAATAGATATAACAAAAGCATGTGGGAGCATGGTGGTGGATATAGGCGGCGGGACTACCGATATAGCTGTTATATCCCTTGGGGGAACGGTTGTAAGTACCTCTGTTAAGATTGCCGGCGATAAATTTGACGAATCTATAATACGCTATATGCGTAAAAAACATAATGTGATGATTGGTGAAAGAACGGCTGAAGATCTTAAAATATGCATCGGAACAGTATTCCCAAGACCAAATGAAGTTCAGATGGATATAAGAGGTCGTAATTTGGTTTCGGGACTGCCCAAAACTATCACCGTTACATCCACAGAGCTTATGGAAGCTCTTGAAGAACCTGTATCCAGTGTGGTCGAGGCCGTACATTCTGTGCTTGAAAGGACGCCTCCGGAGTTGGCCGCCGACATAAGCGAAAGAGGGATCGTTATGACAGGCGGAGGCTGTCTTGTTTACGGAATGGATAAGCTTTTGGAGCATAAAACAGGAATCAAGGTAATTATTGCCGACGACGCGGTTTCCTGCGTGGCGTTAGGCACAGGAAAGACACTGGATAATCTGGATTACCTCAAAAAAGATGCATTTTCCGATGTGGGAAGATATTAGACGGGATATTAAATATTGTTATACAGCAAATAGTATGGACCCCATGAAAATATATTTCAGTGGTCCATCTTATTTTTTTTCCCGGTTTTTTTGCAGGAAACGAATTTTGAGGGTATAATATAGCAGAGATGTTATAAATTATATCAAAAAACGGAGAAACAAATGAGAACTGTAGGTATTTGCATAGGTGCGTCTACTATAACAATGGCTTATATAAGAGAAGATAATAAAGAATTCACGATAGAAGAAACAAGATCCATACCCCATGAGGGAAATCCAAGAAAAGTACTGCTTGCCCTGTTAAGCGAAGGCAAGATAAAAAATGCGGATCGCGCGGTGGTCACGGGCCGGAAACTAAGACACCTTGTTAACACTACCACTCTATCGGAGCCCGAGGCAATAGAAGAGGCCTATAAATATATGATCAGGTCCGGGAAGCTCAAACATTCACCCGAATCTATACAGTCTTCGGCTTCACACCCTTCCGTGATAGTAAGTGCGGGGGGAGAAACCTTTATGGTATACCGGCTGGATGAAAAAGGCCGTATCATTGAAGTTAACAGCGGAAATAAATGTGCGTCGGGTACGGGTGAATTCTTTTTGCAGCAGCTAAGAAGGATGGATCTTCTCATAGATGAGGCAATAGAAATTGCCGATTCCGATAACCCGTATAAGGTGGCGGGCCGCTGCAGCGTTTTTTGCAAAAGTGATTGTACTCACGCTCTTAATAAAGGTGCATCAAAATCCAATGTGGTAGCTGGGCTGTGCAAAATGATGGCCGATAAGGTAGCCGAACTTTTAAAAGGATATTCCGAATCAAAGATAATGCTGATAGGCGGGAGCTCGGCCAACAAAATTATGGTTGAATATCTCAAAAAGGCCGGTCTGGATGTTGAAATCCCTTGCTGCAGCCATTGTTTTGAAGCATTGGGAGCGGCGTTATGGGCTTTGAAAAATGATACCGTTCCAATTGACCTTGATAGGTTATTCAAGAAAAGCGGACATGGATTTCCGCACCACAAGCCGCTGTCAGAGGCCCAAACAAAAGTCAGATTTATGAAATCGGTGAGAAGTAAGGTCAACCAGGACGATATTTGCATACTCGGGCTGGATGTAGGCTCAACAACCACTAAAGCTGTATTAATAAGAAAAGAAGATCAGGCTATTCTTGCCGGCGTTTATCTTCGCACTAACGGCGATCCGGTGGCGGCCTCGCGAAAATGCTATGAGGGAATAAAAGCCCAGATTAATGTTCCTGTAAATATTACCGGATTAGGAGTAACGGGTTCGGGGCGGCAGATATCCGGACTTCATGCCCTGACGCCTGCCGTAATAAATGAGATAATCGCCCATGCCAGAGCTGCCGCTTTTTTTGATCCTAAAGTGGATACCCTGTTTGAAATCGGAGGGCAGGATGCCAAATACACCTATCTTACCAACGGCGTGGCTTCGGACTATGCCATGAACGAGGCATGCTCGGCGGGAACCGGATCATTTTTGGAGGAATCGGCCCTTGAAGCCCTTAACTTAAAGGTTGAGGATATAGGTGAAATAGCCATAAAAGGAGAGCAGCCTCCGAACTTTAACGACCAGTGTGCGGCTTTTATAGGAAGCGATATTAAAACAGCAATACAAAATGGCATTTCCAAGGCCGATATAGCCGCCGGTCTTGTATATTCCATTTGCCTGAACTATTTAAACAGGGTCAAAGGAAACAGAACGGTGGGGCAAAAAATATTTATGCAAGGTGGCGTTTGCTACAATAAGGCAGTTCCGGCAGCAATGGCGAATTTAACGGGCAGGGAAATCATTGTGCCTCCCGATCCGGGTCTGATGGGGGCCTTTGGGGTAGCCTTGGAAACCATGTCCATGCTTGATGCCGGGCAGTTGGAACCGCAAGAATTTGATTTGGAGGAACTGGCCTCCCGTGAGGTAAGTTATGAAGAACCGTTTATATGCGGGGGCGGGAGCGAAAAATGTGACCGTAAATGCCAGATATCCCGTATACGGATAGGGGATAAAACCCATCCGTTTGGAGGAGCATGCAATAAGTATTATAATCTTCTCACAAACAAAAAAGAGGCAAGGATAAAGGAGCTTGACCTGGTTTCCTTAAGAGAGCGGCTGCTCCTTGAATATGCGGAGCTTGGTATAAGTAAAGACTTGCATGCTGCAAAGGAATTCCGGTCCCACACTGGCATCGATTGCACCCTGCATGATAATGATACAGGCTATGACCAAAACGCCCGGAGCTGCGATGCCCTGCAGGCCGGAACCGGTTCGGCCTCCCCGGTTCAGGCAGTATCCCCGGCCAAAAAGGTGGGCATAAACTTTTCTTTGATGGTCAACACTTTGCTGCCTCTTTATTCGGTTTTTTTTAAATCCCTGGGATATGAGATAGTATACCCCGATAAATATGACGCCGAGGGATTATCCAGAAAAGGCGCGGCCTTCTGCTGGCCGATAGAACAGGCTCATGGCACTTTACAGGAACTTTTGAAGCTTGAACCGGATATTATCTTCTTGCCGCATGTAAAAGCCTTGCCGGTGCCGGGAGGGCAGGACGTAAGCGTTTGTTGTCCTTTTGTCCAATCGGAACCATATCTTCTTAAAGCCGCATTTCCCGAGCTGGAAAAGATTCAGGTTCTGACTCCTGTGTTAGATATGACCGTCGGATATGAAAAATCCGAACAGACTTTTATCCATATGGCAAAAGGCTTGGGGCACACCAGGGAAGAGGCGGGGTCAGCCTTCAAAAAAGGATTGGCGGCGCAAAAAGCTTTTCATAGAAGGCTTGAAGAAGAAGGAAAGAAGGTTCTTAAAGAGGTAGAGGAAGCTCCGGATACGGCCATTGTCCTTTTTGGAAGACCATATAACGCATTTTTCGGGCTTGGAAACATGGGGATACCCAAAAAGCTTGCATCAAGAGGTTACAGGGTCATACCCCAGGATTTTTTGCCCGTATTTGGCGAAGGTCCCCATGACAAAATGTATTGGGCATCCGGGCAGTGGATTTTGAAGGCAGCTCATTTTACAGCAAGGCATGAAAGGCTTTTTGGAGTATATATAACTAATTTCAGCTGCGGCCCCGATTCATTTTTATTAACCTATTTCAGAAATATAATGGGAAGAAAGCCGTCTCTTACGCTGGAGCTTGATTCCCATACCGCCGATGCCGGTGTGGATACCCGTATAGAAGCGTTTTTGGATGTAGTGCGGCGTTACAGGGATATAGAAGCTGCCGCTGCAACAGATACACTGAATAATGGAGAGCCTTTCCAAACGGCTGAAGTGGTGAAAATCGCCAATAAAGTATATGTTGTGACTCCCGACGGTGAAAAATACCCTATAAACCATCCCAGGGTGAAAATTTTAGTACCGTCAATGGGTGAAATAGGAGCCAGGATGATGGCGGCCACTTTAAGATATGTGGGAGCCAATACGGTTGCTCTTCCCGCTCCCGGAGAGAAAGAGCTCAATTTTGGCCGGAGCTATACCACCTGCAAGGAGTGTCTGCCGCTATTACTCACATTTGGCAGCCTTATGCGCTATTTAGATGAGGAATGGAATGGAGAGGACATACTTGTGAATTTCATGCCCGAGGCTTCCGGTCCCTGCAGGTTTGGGCAATACAATGTTATGATGCGGGAATTGGTAGGCAAAAAAGGACTTAAAAAAATTGCAATGCTTTCCCTGACCTCTGAAAACTCCTATGCGGGCTTTGGAGTCAAGTTCGCCTTGAGGGCATGGCAATCGATCGTAATCTCCGATGTGCTGGATGATGTATACAGCGCAATAATGGCTTTGGCAGAAGACCAAAAATCGGCTTTAAGAATCTTTAACAGAGTTTCGGAGAATCTGGTTGAAGAAATCGGAACCAAACCATGGCCTGCCTTGAGAAAAAGTCTTGTAGCCGCATCCAGGATATTGGGGACTATTCCCAAAAAGGCCAGGCTTGAGGATATCCCTAGTATCGCTTTGACAGGAGAAATATATGTAAGAAGGGACGGATTCTCACGCCGCAATTTAGTCGAAAGGCTCAGCAAAAAAGGCTTTTGGGTACGTGTCGCCCCTGTCGCCGAGTGGATTCATTACTGCGATTATATTGTTCAAAATAAGCTGGTGGCTAAATCAAGGTTTTTGGATCAGGTGAAAAACCAGATGACCTGTATGGTCAAAAACCCCTATGAGTACGAGATCAAATCGATTATGTCCCAATCGGGATTTTATATAATGAATGACAGCAATGTGGAGAATCTGGTAGAGGCTGCATCCGAAATTATATCTCCCAGGCTTACCGGGGAAACTGTGTTAACTGTAGGAGCGGCTTTGAGCGAGCTTGTGGAGCATGTGGACGGCGTGATTTCCCTTGGTCCCTTCGGCTGTATGCCATCAAGAATCTCGGAGGCTCTGGTAACTCAAAAGCTAAAGGACACGAAGCTTAAAGTTTCCTGTGAAACAGAACTGGTAAAACGAGTTATGGAGGAACATCCGGCTTTACCCTTCCTGTCTGTAGAAACCGACGGAAATGCTTTTCCCCAACTGATCGAGTCACGACTGGAAGCATTTCTGCTGCAAGTCGAGCGGGTTTATCAGACCACTAGAAAAAACAAGACAAATCATCGCAGGGGCGGGGCTGGATAGCGTTATATAATCGTAAATTAGCGGCGTGGTTGCTGCGGTTTAAAGCGAAGCATGGATTGCGGACATAACACTGCCTATGGGGAACCAAACAGCCAAGAGGCAGAGCAATAGCGGCCATTCTGAATGCGGCGAAGTGCCATATGAGTCATCCTCAACGGAACGAAACACCATACCAGTCATCCTGAACGAAACGAAACACCATACCAGTCATCCTGAACGGAACGAAGTGCAGTGAAGGATCTTTGAGTCAAACAATAAGATTCTTCGCTGCGCTCAGAATGACATCCTTTTGTGTCATCCTGAACGGAACGAAGTGCAGTGAAGGATCTTTGTATAAAACAGCAAGATTCTTCGCTGCGCTCAGAATGACATCCTTTTGTGTCATCCTGAACGGAACGAAGTGCAGTGAAGGATCTTTGAGTCAAACAATAAGATTCTTCGCTGCGCTCAGAATGACATCCTTTTGTGTCATCCTGAACGAAACGAAGTGGAGTGAAGGATCTTTGAGTCAAACAATAAGATTCTTCGCTGCGCTCAGAATGACATCCTTTTGTGTCATCCTGAACGGAACGCAGTGCAGTGAAGGATCTTTGTATAAAACAGCAAGATTCTTCGCTGATATTCAAGATGACACAGCTACAGCCGCTAAACTTGCATAGATATAATACTATTGATATTTTTATCTAATGTTTTGATGACTGTTAGCCGATAATTGTACTAAAGAAATAATTATCGAAGGAGCATAACCTTATGATAAGAGGGCTCTATACATCAGGCTACAGTATGCTCACCTTAAACAGAAAAATGGATGTGGTGTCCAATAACATGGCAAATGTTAACACCAACGGCTTTAAGAGAGACGTCGTTGTGTTTGAGGAGTTCTCTGATGTATTGGCTAAACGCTTGTACGATGACAGCGATCATTCACCAACACCTGTAAGAATAGGTAATATGACTTTATATAACGATATTGCCGAGGTTCATACCGATTTTACTCAAGGAGCTTTGGAAAACACCGGTATAAATACTGATGTAGCCATTGACGGCGATGCAGGCGCCTTCTTTTGCATAGCTGTTCCCGAAAACAATCAATTTCGCGAGTATTATACCAGAGACGGAGCTTTTAAACTGAATGCGGAAGGCCGTCTGGTTACCAGAAACGGTTATTCCGTTATGGGCCAAAATGGGCCGATAATACTGGACGGAGCCGATTTTACAATTTCATACAGAGGCGAAGTAATACAAAACGGAGAAACGGTTGACACTTTGAGAATTCGTAAATTTGCCAATACCGAGTCTTTGCGTAAACACGGTTTTAATCTATTGACCGCAACAGACGAAAGCCAGGATGCGGAATTCGAAGGAACGATACAGCAGGGCTTTGTTGAGAGATCGAACGTGGATTCGGTAAAGGAAATGGTGGAGATGATTACAGTTTTAAGAGCGTATGAATCAAATCAGAAGCTCATCCAGTACCAGGATTCCACCTTAGATAAGGCAGTAAATGAAATAGGAAGAGTATAATAAAATTGATTCATATATTCACAGGATGTAAATAAGGATAAGGATGTCCAAGGAGTGAAAAAGGTGAAAACCTATGATGAGATCACTGTGGACCGCAGCGTCGGGCATGAAGGCCATGCAATTTAATGTTGATACAATATCAAATAATCTGGCCAATGTTTCCACAACAGGATTTAAAAAAGAAAAAGCTGAATTTGAAGATATCCTATATGTAACAATGCAGAGAGCGTATTCAGCTGATAATGCTCAAAGGCCTGTAAACCTGCAGGTGGGGCACGGTGTGGTCGCAAGAGCCACGGCAAGAGATTTTTCCTCCGGGAACCTTGAGCAAACCACCAATAAGCTTGACATGGCCATTGAAGGAACCGGCTTCTTTGCTGTGAGAGGAGTCGACGGGAACATCTATTATACCAGAGACGGCAGCTTTAAAGTATCAATGACCGACGAGGGAAAAATGCTTGCCAACTCCAAGGGTTATCCGGTTCTTGACCAGGATGGCATGGAGATATATTTTGACGGAGATATGGCAAATTACGAAATTCAACCCTCCGGTGAAATTACCTACAAGGATGTGGAAACAGGGGTTACTCTTCCCACCGGCCAATATATAGGGCTGTTCCAATTCGAAAACCCGGCAGGTCTTGAGGCCGTAGGCGGTAATATGTACAGAAGCAACGCCGCTACGGGAGAACCTCTATTGGATTTTGAAACCGAGAATCCCAGCACGGTCAGGAATTACTTCTTAGAAGCATCAAATGTTCAGATAGTGGAGGAAATGGTTAAACTGATAACCGCACAAAGAGCATATGAGCTTAACTCTAAGGCCATAACCACATCGGATGAAATGCTGCAGACTGCAAATAATATCAGAAGGTAATAAGGCATGAAAATTGATGGATTCGGGCAAATTAATCCGGCTGACTCCATAAAGACGAATAAGGCCAAGACGGAAGCTTCCGACTTTGAAAGCGTCCTTAAGAAAGCTTTTGACGAAGGTGATAAAGCAAAACTCAAAGAAGCATGCGATGAGTTTGAATCTGTTATGCTGCAAATTTTATATAAGCAGATGAAGGCCACGGTACCTGAAGGCGGTCTTACGGAAAAGAGCAGTGCCCGTGCCATTTTTGAGGATATGCTGGATGAAACCCTTATGGAAAGGAGCAGCCGCAGGGGTGTGGGGATCTCCGATATGATGTATAAGCAGCTAAACGCCCAAATGGACAAGAGATACAAGATCCAGCCTAAAGAAGAGGATGCCGATTCCAGTACTGAGCCGGCTGTACAAGGAAGTTTTGACCCTGATAAGCCGGTCATAAAAGAAGATATGGAACACGATACAGGATCGGACGGAGTTGAACTCGTTGAAAAATAGAATTATACAGATCGTTTTTTTATTAAGTTTAACTATAATGGTACTTTGGATTTTATGCCCTGCCATAGCAAGAAAAATTTCTGCTGAGGACGGGCATAACTCATATAACGGACAAACAATTAATACCCCAAATGTGTCATTCACTCCTGTGCCTGAGCCTTGTACAACCCCAACACCGGCGCCAAAGCCACTTTACAATTATTATACCCTTGCCAAAAACGAACCGGACTTTATTTTATCCATGCATATTCTTGAAATCGATCCTTCTAACCCGGAGCTTGTTTTCAGACCTGTTTTGTCCCACAAAACTCTGTTTGGCTATGAATATTTAAGTGTTATGAATGATACATGGCAGGCAAAAGCCACGGTGAACGCGGGCTTTTCTCATTCCAACGGCATGTTGGGCGGACTGTTTGCATTAGACGGAGGGCTTTACACCCCTGCTACGGGCAACTATCCCGTATTATTTTTAGACAATGGAAAAGCGTATATTGAAGATGTTTTGTGCAACGTGTGGGTGGAAGGCGAAGGATTATTTCTGGATGATTTATTTTATAACCGCTATTCAAAAGAAGAAGGCATTTATGTTTTTACGCCCATGTATGGCACTATGAACCGGCTTGATATAAGCCATCTTAATGCTGTTATTTCAAATGGGGAGGTAAGAGGGCTCATCATGCGTAACAGCTCTTATGAGATCCCAAAGGACGGGTTTTTAATAAGTGCCATAGGCAAAAAAGCGAAAACCAGGCTTGAGAAGCTTGTTAAACCGGGAATGAATCTTCGGCTTAAATTTGACATCCAGAAAAGCGAAAGCAGTATAACCGGGTATGATTGGGCTTATGAATGTGGAAGCTGGATCCTGAAAGACTATGAAATTGTTGTACCCGATTCGGACGGATGGGTAGGAACCATGAAAACACGGGTTCCGCGCACTGCCATAGGCATTAAAGGAGACGGAACGGTGCTGCTTGCAGTGGCGGACGGAAGGCAGAAAGGCCTGAGCGACGGGCTTACAGGAAAAGAGCTGGGGCAAATACTCCTTGAGTTAGGCGTAAAGGATGCTGTTAATCTGGATGGGGGAGCATCCTCCGAAATGATTGTGGAGGGCAAGATAGTAAACAGTCCGTCGGCAGGGCGGGAAAGAATGCTTCCCTGCGCCTTTATAATAAAAAGTAAGTAAAATCGCACGCAGTTTTTGTTCAAATATTCAATTCTCCATTTTCAGAATATACTAAAAACTTTTCTGATATCTCCTGGCTACATGCATTTTCTACCGAAGTCTATGCCTGATTCTCCTTATATGGTTCGGGTTACACAATCTTATACTTGCTGTAAAACTAGGGAGACATCATAACTTTTTGAAGAACCAACTTCCCTTATGTCATGAGTTTTGTGTTGAAGTTTTAACAAATATTGACAATTTATAATATTAGAATTAAAATAAAACAAATAAGTTATCGAATATTTATTGTCTTCTGACAATAACGAATCTAGAAATATCTTGATAATACGCATTCTTATGTATTCAGTAAAGACTCGAAAATTAAAAAATATTGAAATTTTCCGGAGGATTATTATGAAACGTGGTATGAGATTTTTAAGCTTTTTATTGGTGCTTTCTATTTTAGCATCAAGCGGTTTTAGTGCCGTTGCAAATCCCGTATTTGCGGTAAGTCCCATGAAGAAAGAAAAATTTCTTATAAAGCATGCTGATAACAAGAAATTAAAAGAAAAGTTTATTGATCCATATATTTTAGAAGAACCTCAAATTACCACAGAAGACTCCATAACACTGAACAGTTCGGTCATTACCGGAGTTTCACCCTTGAATCCAATTATAGAAACAGAAACAAGTGACTCGGATATCATAATTGAACCGGTAACCGAAGAAATCTCTGTGGTTGAAGCGACACAAGCAGAGCTGGCTGAAATATTGGAAGACGTAGATGTATATAGTATTGAAATAGACCAGATTATTACAATAAGCGGAGATATCTATCCTCCTAACTTACAGCTGATTGGCGAGGATAAAATCGATGATCCTGATTTTACCGGTGAAGGAATTAAAATAGCCATTCTTGATACCGGTATAGATTTAGACAATTCGGAACTCAATGTAGCGGGCGGGGTTTCTTTTATTCCCGAAACAACCTACGATGACGACAACGGCCACGGAACCGCCCTTGCAGGTATTATCGGGGCGAGCGAAAACGGTGAAGGTATTGTTGGAATAGCTCCTGATGCCGAATTATATGCTGTTAAAGTCTTGGATAGTAACGGTAATGGATACTACAGCGATGTAATCAGAGGCCTCGAATGGTGCATGAAAAACCGGATGGATATCGTTCTTATGAGCTTCGGTGCGGATGTTTATTCAGGCATACTGCATGAAACTATTCAAAAAGCCTACCTACAGGATATTTTATTGATAGGTGCGGCCGGCAACTCTGATGCTCAGGTACAATACCCGGCAGCCTATAGTGAGGTAATGGCAGTCGGAGCAACGGATGAAAACGATGCTGTTTTATTTAGCTATGGCAATCCGGATGCGGTTGATATTTACGCTATCGGAGAAAACATAACCTCTATAGGTTTGGATGACACCCAAAATTTTGTATCCGGTTCATCTTTTTCTGCAGCCCATGTTGCAGGGGTAGCGGCTGAAATTTGGTCTAAAGATCCGGTTAAAACCAATGCCATGGTAAGGGAGGTATTAATTCAGTCGCCTGAAAATGAGGATAATACAATACCTGTTCTGGATTCCTATCAGGCATATCTGGCTTCTACCGAAGAAATAGATGCTGACCCCGGTGATGATATAACCCCCATAGAGGATGGTTCAGACGAGGATGCGGAAGTTTCTGCCCTTGCTATATGCAGGCATGACGATGAAATTAAACTGGGCAAAGATATAATTATCAGAGTACAGTTTTCAGGCGATCACGAAAAGGTTATTGCGCAGCTTTACAATATAGATACAAAAGTATATGAGAAAACAGTAATATTGGGTCGTGTAATCGGGGACTATGATTATGAGGAAGAAGAGTATATAGGTCCCGAATACGCCTTTAATTTTGGCGAAGCTACAGAATATGGGGCTAGATATCTTGTTAAGTTTCAACCCTATGATAAGGATGAAAATGGAGAACTTATACCAGTATGGCCATTTGAATCAGATACTTTTAAAATTGTTGCTCCTGATTTAGTGTGCACGAG
>JBMNTI010000054.1:0-16060 GCA_050945655.1 Acetivibrionales bacterium
CCACGATTTGTTTTAAAAACCCGCTGTCTGAGCGGGTTTTTGTCATTAATAAAACAAAGCGGTGCCGATTTTTTATGATTTGAGTGTCATTTCATTGCTTTTGCTTCTATATTTTAATGAGTTTTATCAGATCCTCCGCACATTCCAGACTATATATGGCAAAAAATCCGGATAAGACAACACCACCGGTTATTAAATGAAGTACATATACCCTTGATCTGCTCTGTGCTTTTCGGCCTCATTTACCAATTCATACAATGTTATTTTCTCCAAAGTATTTTTAACTGCATCATCAATGGGATCGAACACGGAAAACCGCATGGCTGCCTCAATTTCCTGAGCTTTGATTTGTACGGTTTCCTCGGCTGGTTCGAAAAGGGAAAGTTCAACAGCCGACAAGACGTCAAAGACAGTTATCTGCTGAGGCATTCGGGCAAGCTGATACCCACCCTGAGCTCCTTTTACAGAGACGACAATTCCTCCCCTTTTTAAGAGAGAAAAAACCTGTTCCAGGTAAATTTTTGATATGCCAAGCCTTTCGGAAATGCTGATTACGGCAATGTATTCGCCAGTGTCATAGCTTTCGGCCATATAGGTCATCGCAGCCAGCGCATAGCGCCCCTTTGCAGATATTCTCATATATTAATCGTCCTTTCTCAAATCATCGACAGACTGTGCGAAGACTATCAATAATTTTTTAATCCATGCTTCGCTTAAAATCACAGCAAGCACGCCGCTTATTCACGGTTGCATTATCAAATATCATAAAATGCATATCAAAACAGTTTTCACACAGGCCGTCGAAATAATTCATACTTTAAATATATAAATGATATGTAAAAATTAGTTTATTGTCAATAACCTATTATTCATATATATTATACAGAATATTTTTTTTACTAATTGACATAAATAATCAACAGGATTATAATATGCATATCATAGTAAACATATATGAATAATATTAATGTGCAAATTAGGAGGTTATACTATGTCAAAAATCTATAGGAACCTGACTGATCTGATAGGAAGAACCCCACTTCTGGAGCTTATGAATTATAACAAGAAGAACAGGTTGAATGCTGCAATCATTGCGAAGCTTGAATACTTCAATCCGGCCGGAAGCGTTAAGGACAGAATCGCAAAGTCGATGATTGAAGATGCCGAGGCAAAGGGGCTTTTGAAACCGGGTTCGGTTATAATTGAACCCACAAGCGGCAATACCGGCATCGGCCTTGCGTCGGTCGCCGCAGCTCGCGGTTACCGGGTTGTTCTGACAATGCCGGAAACAATGAGCATCGAACGCCGGAACCTTTTGAAAGCCTATGGCGCGGAGCTTGTTCTAACAGAAGGGTCAAGAGGCATGAGGGGGGCGATTGAAAAGTCGGAGGAGCTTGCGAAGGAGATTCCCAACTCCTTTATACCGGGCCAGTTTGATAATCCGGCGAATCCGGCCGTGCATAAGGCAACGACCGGACCCGAAATCTGGGATGATACCGATGGGAAAGTGGACATTTTTGTATCAGGAATTGGCACGGGAGGAACTATCACGGGAGCAGGCGAATTTCTGAAAACAAAAAACCCCGGAATAAAGATTATAGCCGTCGAGCCGACGGATTCCCCGGTGCTTTCTAAAGGAATACCCGGCTCCCATAAGATTCAGGGCATCGGTGCAGGTTTCGTACCTAAGGTTCTGGACACTAAGATCTACGATGAAGTCATCCCTGTTGAGAACGATGACGCCTTTGCAACCGGCAGAGAACTGGCAAGGACGGATGGCCTGTTAGTCGGCATATCATCCGGTGCAGCGCTTTGGGCTGCAACCGAGATTGCTAAACGGCCGGAAAACGCCGGAAAAAATATTGTTGTTGTGTTGCCCGATACCGGTGAGAGGTATCTTTCCACTCCACTTTTTTCCGATTAAGTAAGGCGTAAGCATAGGCTTTTATGCCGCTTTTTAGGCAAGTTTTACGGCTATAGCTGCAATGATCATTCGCTCCGTGAAGACATCCCGGTTTTCCCGGAGTGTTTGAATTGCAACTTTATATTTTTGTACTGTTCTCATACATTATACCGGTGCGTTTCAGGAATGGAAATACACCGTTGTATGCCGTGAATCAGTGTGATAAAATATTTTTGCAAATTGTATATTATTGGTCCTGCGAGGTGATTTATGAAGGATGTTATTAAGACCCTATGGAAATCCAATCTGTATGTCAGGATCGGCACCATTGCATTAGCAGCAGCACTCATAGTCGGTTCGGGAATTATCACTGCAAAAATCATTAATAAATCCCGGAATTCAACCGATGATTTACAATCAGATAAAGATACGGCGGAAACTTTTTCGCAGAATGGCACTGAAATAGGCCCGTCGGTAACTCCGATACCCGATACTCTTCCTACCAACTCTATGGCATACTATCTAAGTAAAAACAGCGACAATTATTTCAATGCGGGATACTCACTAACAGGAAAAGAAATAAAAACACCTGTTACCGGTGAGGTTGGCACATGGGACATCCCGATTCCCCTAATCAATCCTTTAGGTTCTCAGGAGCTTTATACTTATGATAATCACAGTTATTATAAAAAAAGAAGCCATGACATCCAGTATATCAGTAATTTTACCGAATATACCCGAAATTTATACGGTGAGGTCTGGTATCTGGGAGTTAATGACTATGCTCTTCCTCTTCAGTTCTTAAAGGATTATGCAAAAAAAATAGGAGCTGAAATTTATTCAACTTCATATTCAGACAGGCTTATTTTTACTCTGAAACAGTCTGATGCCCTTTGGTGGTGCGATGCCCGTGAGACCAGCTACGGTTATGAGCTGACCGTGGTAAAGCAAAGAGTTATTGAACCCGGTAGGGAATATACGGTCACAAGCGAAGAAATAGCCGACTCAAATGGCGAATATGCGGTTTTTACAAGCATCAGCACCGGTGAGAAATTCCAGACTCTGATAATCAATATACCTAACGGCAAAGTCAGGATATATGGAAGGGATTGGAGAAAATACGCAGATAACGACGTATACTGTTACTACGATACCATACTATATAGCGACCAATACAAGACCTATATCCTGGATGATATTCCCCAGGGCGCCGGACAGTTAGAATGGAAGTTTGAAGCCTATGGCGGCGATATTCCGTCAAGTATCACCTTTAAGCTGGAGGAAAGCTATGAGCTTCCCAAGGTAACGGAAGGAGACGAACCTGGTGCTATTCTCGTTAAGGGTGTCCCCTTCGGTTCGGTTTTTATTCAGTCTCAACGCTTTTTATCCATAAATTACAGGGAAGGCAACTATGGTGATGACTTCAAACATTATGAGGAATACAAAGGAAGCCGCACTCCTGAAGGAGATACGTTGTTTGTAGTCCCTCCGGGTCTTTGGGCAGTCGGCTGTAGGTCTACTCATATGAACTATGGGTCGGTCAAGACACAGCTGGTGCCGGTAAGCTCCGGTGAACAAACCATTGTTGCCATGCCTGACAGCTTGAGAAGTGCCGAGGCGCGTCTAAACAGCATGGCCGATGACAGTGAATTGATCGGAAGTGTTGAAATAACCGAGACGAAGGATTTGACCACAACAGCCGAAATCTCGGTTTCAGTAAGCGATCCTTTGGACAGGGATATCAACCAGACAATAGAAACAACAGAAATCTTCGAAGGCGCCACAAAGGTGGAGATTACCGACATCCGCCGGGTTGTTGCGCCTTGTTCTGTTGCTTTGGTCATAGACTCTTCAGGTTCCATGAAGAGTGATATGAAACCTGCATTGGATGCGGCAAAGCAGTTTTTAGAAAGCCTTCCTGAGGGCAGCTTTGTAAAGGTTATTGATTTCGATACCCAAGTGCGGGTTCTGAAGGGCGAAACGCCGGCCGAGGCTGTAAAAGCCTTATCTGAAATTACTTCGGGAGGTTATACTAAGCTATATGACGCAACCTTGAAGGGGCTTGAAACAGTCACGGGCAAAACCCGTCCGGCAGTGGTAGTGTTCACCGATGGAAGGGATTCAAGCCACGATAAAACCGGTGGTGGCAGCGTCAATTCAAGACAGACTGTAACCACTAAAATTAAGGAAAGCAAGATTCCGGTATATACCATTGGCTTCGGAAAGCGGCTAAATGAAGAAGAAAAAGCCGGTTCCAGCGCCCCTGTTGACGGAGTTCCGGATATCCAGTGCCTTTTGGAGTTTGCCTCAGCAGCAGGCGGACAGTATTATCCTGCCAAGGATCCGTCCGCGCTTCCGGGGGTATTTGCAGCCATAAGCTCTAAACTGGGAAACAACTTTGTCATTACATATAAGCGCCCCACAGAGTACAATATCAGTCAGACTCCATTTATATCCATGGTGGTGGACAATTCAGGCTCGATGAGCAGCCATCCTGATGAAGGGAAAGACTGCAACTTCCGAATGCAAAAAACCATTTCCTTATTCCACAACTTTATTGAAAAGCTTCCGGATAACGTGATGATGCAATATGCTACATTCCAGACTCCAACAATGGCACCTCCTCTAGTTATCATGCACCAGACTACCACAAGCAATAAGTCCAATCTGTTAAAAGCTATTGGGGATATGGAAGCCCATGGGGGTACTCCAATCGTTGAAGCTCTTAGAACCGCTTACGAGAACATTCTTCCGGTTCCCAGCAGCCGCAAGGTTATTCTGTTCTTAACTGATGGCGGTCTTGAAGTGAACCCCGAACAGCAGCAGCAATATAATGACATTCTTGAAGAAATAAAGGAAAAGAACATTACTATACTCTTTGTTGGAATGGGTATCCATTCCAAGGAGGAGTTATTTGCACAGGCGGCAGCAGCCACAGGCGGGGATTATGTCATAAGCGAGGACATTAACGAGATTGAATTAAAACTGGATAAGCTTTTGAGTACTTTAAAGGAATCCACTCCTTCAAAAGCCATCCCCATCTCTGTCTCCTTAAACTGGAAGACATCGGACGGAGAGGAATTGAGTTATGGAGTGGCCGGCGAAGTTGAATTCTCCCTGCCCAAAAAGGCCGGTTCGCCATTGGAGCCGGATATGGTTGAGATAACTACCGGTATACCCTTTGAACGTTATGATACCACTGCTGCGGCCGTAACAGGTCTGGGGCTGCAGGGAAGAGAAAATGTAATAACCAACCGGGTAGCATATGATAAAAAGCTGTCAAATAAAGCGATGGAACTTACGGTCAAGCAGGGAGTTCATCTTACTAAATTCCAGGGCGTGGAAGCATGGAGAGCCAACAAGCAATTTATTGCCCTTGAGGTGGAACTGGAAAACAAGACGCCGGAAAAGATTCCTTATCAAATCCCCAGCATATTCAATCACTTCTACATTGGTGTCAATGGGGAAGGCCTCTGTCCTGCCTCCAAAGCAACTTGGCTTTCAGATAATCCGCTGCCCCTTCACGGAAGTCCGGCAGTCGAATTAAAACCCGGGGAAAAGAAAAAAGGTGTGCTTATTTTCATAGCACCTGAAGCAGACAGCTATAACCAGTTGTCGCTGCATTTTTATGATACAAATTATGGTCATATCCAGCTGCCTCTGGTGGGCAAGCTTCCCGACAGATGGTTGGAGGTTGATAAATTGCCTGCTTCAGCTCCCTCTGCGTTATCCGACACATTCTCAATGGCAGTTACGGGTTCCCGCATGGTACCGGAGATTGACAAGTATCCGGCTGAAGACTTATCCTCCTTCAAGATAGTGGAAGCAAAGTTTGAAAGCAAGGTACAGGCCTTGTTGAATATGGAGCCCAGAGAAAGGTTCTGGCTGAAGATCGATACGAAATCCGGCGCTCTAATGGCTAAGATGAGCGAAGTGACAGCCGCGCTGCCCTTTGGCTTTTTGGATCCGATTATGGTCGGTCCGGCATCTGTCAGCCCTGCTCGCATGGCTTATGAGATTCCATGGCAAATGGGCAAGTATAAATCCAGTATCTACACCGATCTTGCCACCGGCAGCAAGGAGCTGCCTGTCAGTTCAGGTGAAATTTATGGCGCTCCCGCTGCAATTACGACCCAGAATGGGCCCGGCATAAGCGTTACCATAAACCAGCTTGTTGCCTCGGATGAAGGAGTCAATATCACAGAGCCAGATGGCCGTACCAGAAACATGTATTCATCAAGCGTCATCCTTGATGTTACTATTAATGACCTGCCGGGCAATGAAGGCACAAGAATTCCAGATGATTTCTTTGTGCTGGTAAACAAGAACTACCAGGCTCCGTCGGGCAATGCAGCCGTCGGCCGCATTGGTATCGGTGGTCAGGAATCAGACAACAACTTAAAATATAAGGCTAGTGAAACAAATGCATTAGCATTTGGCATAAACTCAGACTTTGGTGTATTTGAAGGGCAGTCCCGACGTGGCATCGTCATTTTCAGCAAGCCAGGCGGTGATTTATCCGACTGGACTTTGCAATCCCCGTATATGGAATCCCTCCAGGCACCTATAACAAAGGGGACGTTTGCAAGCCCCGAGCTTATTGGCTTTACGACTGAGGTCAGAATCAACCGTGACTTTGAAGAACAGCTTGATGCCGCAGTAAAAATCGCAGTTGATCGGCATGCTGCCCTTATGGAAGAGACTTCAAAAGTCGCGCATATTGGTTTAACCGAGGAGGACGGTCTTGAAAGCGTACCGATGCCGCCTATTTCAACCTATGGTCTTAAGATGCTTGAGCAGATAAAAACTGAGCAGCAGGTTATCCGTACCCTGCAAGCTTTGAGATGTCTGCCCCTCAACCGTAATGGAGGTTATCTTCTTACCTATGGTTATACACCCGAGGCTGTTCTGACCCAAGGCTGGGGTGATATCGGAGATATGACAAATCTGGCTCTGCGCCTTTTCGCCAAAATGGGATTTAGTCCGCAGGTCAGGCCTATAGAATTAACAGAAGCAGGCAAAAAAGTTCTGCTTGATTTTACCGGAGTAGACGTGAAACATGAAGGTACCAAACCCCTCGGCATAACCTATAAAAATGCGGCCGGAGAGCATAAAATGCTGGTTGTTCCGTTTATGATGGATTTGTCGGAACTTGAGGGTTTTGTTTTCTATCAGTCGCATATCGATAACTCAGGCATTATCCAGCAGGAGGCCAATATTGAGGTCTATGCCCGGTATGTTCCCGGTGCGACAGATGGAAGTGTTGGTGCAGTAATGGGTGGATTAGCAGGAAGCCTTTCCGGTGAAGAAGGCGGTGAGTCGGTAGAAAAACTCCGTTTACTCGAAACCCGGATTGAAATTGCCGAAGCTTGCACAGATGCTATGGATCTTAGCTTTATGCCAAGGAGCAGTATAACAGGCACAAATAACTATGTCGCGGTTCTAAGCACGCCTGAAGGTATCATAACAGGTGACACCGTCCTTGAAAATCCGGCTAAGGTTCTTGGAATCGAAATAGTAATCAGCCATATAAGCGGTATCGATCCGCCGTTGGTGCATTATAGCACCTTGGGTGAAGGGGTTGATCTATCGAACTTCTTCCAGACGATTGCACTCAACTTGCCGAATCTTACCGAAGAGGCAGCAAGTATCCTTGATGATGTGACAAAGAGAGTATATGAAAATGCGGAAAATCCTGATCCCCTTTCAATTGCCAAATGGTATGGCAGAAACATCATTTACAGCTTTATTGCAGGAAATTCCATGTTCGACAAGCAGACGGTTGACCAGTTCAAGCTTGTAACGGGCAGAACCTACAGACCTCGCTGCCTGATAGTGTCATCCCATCTGGACAAGGCAGGCACTCTGCAAACCACCATGGATTTACTGCAGCCCTGGAACCAGATTCATGCCGGTGAGAAAGAGGCTGCAAATGCTTACAACCTACTTAGCGGATTCTATATGTCATCTCTGGAGGCGGCTGTGCTGCCCGGTGCCAACAAGGCCGGATATATTGATCTTTGGACTAAGGCTCCTTCCGGAACGGACTTTGAGATTATTCCTGTATTAGATAATAACAGAGACGAGGTATATACCGAGATGGAAGCTGCCGGTAAATATCCGTACCGTCTTCTGAAGGCGGTCAAGGAAAATAGAAAGCTGATTCTGACGCCCCTGGAACCGACGGTATTCAACGGCGAGAAGCGATGGGCATGGCTTGAAATTGACCCGATTAATTACCAGGCTATTTCGGTATTTGATAACGGGCTCCATTCGGCCATGACCGAGTTCAGGATAAACCTTCTTCCCAGCACGGATGATACTGTGCAGTGGCTTAAGGGTATCTGGGTAGGAACAAATGTATCGGTATGGTCCATGTGTTCCTCAACCCTTAAATTCGGAGATGATTACAAAGCAGTAATTGCAGATGCCAAAAAGACTGCCACGGAAGTCTGCAAGAAGGTTGCCGAGTTCTTTGATCTTGTGGAGACCGCAAAGGGCCTGATAGGAGGGGAAGCCGGAGCAGGGCTTGATCTGGGTTCGCATAAGCTTGATTTCAAGATCAGCATGAGCGGACTCAAGGGAAGCCTGAGCCAGAACATGTATAATCTGGGCGGCGGCATGAAGACTGCTGTCGAAGTCTATTTTGCAATGATGGCTCCGCCTACGCCTACACCACCTCCCACGGGGTCACCACCGCCGAATAAAAATAATAAGTAATACAGGGAAGGTAATATAATAATAAAAAGCCTGGTTGCCAGGCTTTTTATTATTAGTGCGCCCATCATCCGGAGACAGACTGTATCAATGCTATCACAGCAATCTTATAAAATGCGGCAGGAACACTGCTTAATTCCTATCTCAATAAAAATTAAAATATATTAATACTTGCATAGTAAAACCGTCCCTGCATAGTCTATCAAAGCCGGATCAAAGTAAGGCGGAGGATGTAAAATCTCATTCATTACTAATAAATATCATTAAATCTGGTGTATTAATGGGTAATTACTAAGCAAAATCATTTTCGAAAGGAAATTTATATGCTGATTTGCAGAAATGTATTAAATGATGCCGTTCACAATACTATATGGATCGAAGAGGATAATGAGGGTTTTTTATTTTTCAGGAGATTTACACCGGCCCAAATGGAGGTATACTCGGAAGATGTTATTTTCTGCCTGATGAGTAGATGTTCGACCGGTGTTTATCTCCTTTTTGAAACAACCGGGGATAAAATCAGTCTGGTTTGCAAAAAGACCTCGGTGCTGGATATTCTGCCGACGGTTCTTAAGGAACTGGGAATATCTAAGCTTGTTGAGATGGGGAAAGAGCTTAAGGATCAGATTCAACAATATGGGAAAGGTCGAATATATATTGAAGATTCTTTTGACGTATTTGTTGATGGTATTAAGGTAGCCACGCCTAAGCCAAAATCGGGTAAAATAAATATTTCCTTTAAAAACCCAAATCACGAACCGGTAACAGTAAAAATTTGCTTCCCCATCTTTGCTGAAACAGGCATTAAGGAGATACGCTGCAACGGTGAAACCAAGGCGGTTAATTCTGACAAAGAAAAAATGTATTGTTTCGGCGATTCTATTACCCAGGGCTTTGTTGCAGGTTCTCCGTCGTGTTCATATACGGCAAGGCTGGCCTGCGCACTTAACCTTGATGCTCTGAATCAGGGAGTCGGCGGGTATTATTATGATGCCGAATCTTTAGCCGGGCTTGAAAATCTGCCCGTGCCAAAATTAATTACCGTTGCATATGGTACCAATGACTGGACTATTATGCCCGATATTGAGACAATCCGCATCAACGTCAGGCAGTATTTCAAAAGAATAAATGAATTGTATCCCGGCACACCCATTTTTGTCATCACACCGATTTGGCGCGGTGATATGGATATTTTACAGCCAAGCGGCTCTTTAGAAGACGTTATAGAAGTAATAAAAAATGAAACTTCCGGGTATTCCGACATAAAAATAATTGACGGACTTGAAATCTCTTCCCGTAAAAGCGAAGGTTATGCCGACGGCTGGCTGCATCCCAATAAAAAAGGGTTTAAAATCATGGCCAATAAAATTCTTGAGAGAATAAACTTCCACTTAACGAATTAAAATAACAAGTTGAACGCACTTTGTTATTTTCTTGACAATTAAAACGGTTTTTACTATAATCTACTTAGAAGCTAATATTGTGGCTCCTGCGCATTTGGGTCAGTCCCGGATGGAAAGGTGACGGATATACTAATAGAAACGTTTGTTTCCGTGCCTTTTGGCACGGATTTTTTTTGAGGGGAGGCGGCTATGGAGAATAGAATATCTGTAATAAGCATTATCATTGAGGATACTGAAATGTCTGCAAGGGTAAACGAATTACTCCACGATTTCGGTAAGTTTATTGTGGGAAGGATGGGTATACCCTACAAGGACCGCGGAATTTCTATTATTTGCATAGTTATAGACGCACCGGGCGATATAACAAGCTCACTATCCGGGAAACTCGGGATGCTTAAAGGGGTAAGCACAAAAACAGTAGTTTCAAAATATAAGGTTGAGAAGGAAGGATAATCATGAAGAAGAATAGTAGAATCAAAATGTTGATATCTGCCCTGTTGGTAACAATTTTACTTATTACGGCAATCACCGGATGCGGGAACTCAAATACACCGGCCCCTTCAGGTTCTCAAAATACTCCTGATACTACATCTGGTGCGACTTTGGAGGGATCTCCCGATTCTAAGCAACCGGAAGCATCTGAAACAGGTTATGAACCTGCCGATATAAATATGGGAGGCATGACCGGACCTACCTCCATGGGCATGGTAAAGATAATGGAAGCCGCCGAAGCAGGAACTGCCAGGAATAATTACAATTTTACGGTTGTGGGGTCGGCAGATGAGATCACGCCAAAGCTGTTAAAAGGAGAATTGGATATAGCTGCCGTACCTGCAAACCTTGCGTCAGTGCTCTATAACAATACCGGTAAAAAGGTTAAGCTTCTTGCCGTTAATACTCTTGGAGTACTTTATATTGTTGAAAAAGGGAATGAAATAGAGTCTTTCACCGATCTTAAAGGCAAGACCATATATGCTACCGGAAGGGGCTCAACTCCGGAATATACATTAAGATATCTGCTTTCTGAGCATGGTATCGATCCTGACAAAGACGTAGACATTCAATGGAAGTCCGAGCCTAACGAGGTCGTAGCTCTGTTGAAAAACGCTGAAACCGGAATCGCCATGATGCCGCAGCCCTATGTAACCATTGCCCAGACACAGGTTGAGGGATTACGTACGGCAGCGGACCTTACCAAAGTGTGGGATGAACTGGATAACGGAAGTGCCTTGATCACAGGTGTGGTTGTTGTCAGAAGTGATTTCGCCGAACAGTACCCCCGGCAGCTTGCCGCTTTCCTGGATGAGTACTGGGAATCAGCCGGATTTGTAAATGCAAATGTTGAAGAGGCAGCACAGCTGATAGAAAAGTTCAACATATTTAAAGCGGCTGTTGCCCAGAAAGCCATACCTTACTGCAACATCACCTTTATGGAAGGTGAGGAAATGAAGAGAGCAATTGAAGGATATCTTAAGGTTTTATTCGACCAGAACCCGAAATCGGTGGGAGGAGCTATACCCGAAGATGATTTCTACTACATCAGGTAAAAACACAATTGAAAAAATCGCCTCAATAGCTTTTGCCCTTGCCATATGGCAGATAGGTGCCATGCTTGTCGGAGAAAGCTTGCTGCTTGTCACGCCTATAACAGTATTAAAGAGGCTTTTCAGCCTCTTTAATGAGGCTGATTTTTTTACCTCGATAGGCTTTTCGTTCCTTCGTATTGTGGCCGGTTTTCTCAGCGGCCTTGTGATAGGAAGTATCATGGCTGCCGTTGCCGCAAGATTTTACCTTATTGAGATTATGTTATGGCCTTTTGTCGCCGCAATAAAATCCGTGCCGGTGGCATCCTTCATAATTCTGTGCCTTATTTGGCTGAGCATGGGAACCCTTTCTTCGTTTATCAGCTTTCTTATGGTGCTTCCTATCATATACGGCAACATATTCCAGGGTATTAAAAGCACCGATAAAAAGCTTCTTGAGATGGCAGAGGTCTTTCGCGCAGGCTTGATCAGAAGGATAGTATTCATTTACCTGCCTCAGCTTAAGCCGTACCTCATATCGGCTTGCAGTGTGGCTATGGGCTTGGCCTGGAAGTCCGGCATTGCGGCGGAGGTAATCGGGGTTTCCAATGGTTCAATAGGCGAGAAGTTATACGAGGCAAAAATATATTACAGCACCGCAGATTTATTCGCATGGACACTTATCATAGTAGTCTTAAGCATAACCTTTGAAAAGCTGTTCTTATACTTGATAAAAAGGTTCTATGCAAGGCTGGAGAGATTATAACATGAGTATTGAAATTTCCGGGCTTTCAAAAAGCTTTGATCAGAATATTGTACTTAATGGGTTCAGTGCCCGTATCCCCAAGAATAAAACCACCTTTATCATGGGACCTTCGGGCTGCGGCAAAACTACGCTTATAAACATTCTTATGGGTTTGATAGATGCAGACGGCGGTACTGTAACCGGAGTTCCAAAATACAAAAGTGCCGTATTTCAGGAAGATAGGCTTTGTGAGAGCTTTAATGCGGTCTCAAACGTTCGTTTGGTTTGTGAAAGGAAAATAAAAGACGAGGAAATTCGTTCACACCTTGAAAAGATAGGTCTTAAAGATAATTTAAGGAAGCCTGTGATAGAGTTAAGCGGAGGCATGAGAAGAAGAGTTGCCATAGTGCGGGCTGTTTTGGCCAAAAGCGATATAATATTCATGGACGAGCCTTTTAAAGGCTTAGATGATGAAACAAAAGAAAAGACCATGGAATATACGGCCGACAATACAAAAAACAAGACCGTTATTATAGTAACCCATGATATCGAAGAAGCAAAGTATTTTGGCGGAGAAATAATAACCATGGGTGCTGCAGGCTATAATTACAATCAATCTATTGACGGATGATGACTAATGTTGTAAACTTAAAAAAACTAATATACTTTGGAAAAAGGCAATGAAAAGAAGAGTAAGCGGTAAACCACATAAAAGAGAGCCCCGGAAGGTGGGAAGGGGTATGAAGGGTATCGCCGAACATGGTCTTGGAGCTGCGCACCGACTGCATGAATTGCACAGGCTGCGACGGGTGTGCCCGTAACAGCACAGGAGTATCGATTCTGATCCGTACTCATGGAGGCCTATACTGAGAAGTATAAGCGAAACAAGGTGGTACCACGAAGCGAATGCTTACGTCCTTGATGAATTTCATCAGGGCTTTTTTTATATATGGACAAAAATGTCCCCCGCCTCATAAGGTGGCGGCTGTTGCTTAAATTTTCGTTTGTTCGGTAATGCCGGAAACGGTGTTTAACAGGCGGAAACCTTATCAAATCAAGACAAGACGGAAAGGAGCAGGGAAATGAGCAATATCCCTACCATACAAATCAATAACCTGAACAAAACCTTCGGAGCCGGAGAAGGTGCCGTGGTTGCTCTTAATGACATTAATATATCTATCAGCCAAGGCGAGATATTCGGTATTATAGGTTTGTCGGGGGCGGGAAAAAGCACTTTGGTAAGGTGCATTAACCTTTTGGAAAGACCGACTTCTGGAAGTGTTATTTTTGAAGGTGTAGATATTACGTCCTTTTCAGACAATAAGCTGAGAAAAGTCCGCCAATCCATAGGTATGATTTTTCAGGGATTTAATCTTTTAATGCAGAGAAATGCATTGGATAATGTCTGCTTTCCCCTGGAGCTTGCGGGAATACCGCGTAAGGAGGCTAAAGCCAGAGCCCGGGAGCTGCTTGAAACCGTGGGGCTTTCGGATAAGGAAAACGCATATCCGGCACAGCTGTCGGGAGGACAAAAACAACGGGTGGCCATAGCAAGAGCACTTGCCACCAAGCCAAAGGTATTATTGTGTGACGAGGCCACAAGTGCCCTCGACCCGACAACTACCCAATCCATATTGGCATTGCTGAAAGAATTAAATCAAAAATTAGTCTTGACCATAATAATAATAACTCATGAAATGAAGGTAATTGAGCAAATATGCAATCGGGTGGCCATTATTGACAACAGCCGGATAGAGGAAATCGGATTGGTGGAAGAAGTATTCCGTCATCCCAAAACAGCTGCTGCAAAGAAGCTTATTTTCCCAAAAGGGGAGTATATCGAAAAAATTTCCGGAGATGGGAAATACCTGCGTCTGGTTTTTGAAGGGAACTCCGCCGACAAGCCTATAATAGCCAATATGGTTCTGAAATGCGGTGCGCCGGTCAGCATAGTGTTCGCCAACACAAAGAATATTGACGGGAGGGTTTTCGGGCATATGATTATTAGACTGCCTGATGATCCGGAAATTGAGCGGAAGATATCGGCCTATCTTGATATGGAAAATATTATATACTCGGAGGAAAAAGATTATGTTTAGTGAAGGTTTGTTGGTATTAATGTGGCAAGGCCTTCTTGAAACTTTATATATGACTATTGTTTCAACTGTTATGGCATATATCATAGGACTGCCTGTGGGAATGCTCCTGGCGGTTACAGACAAGGAAGGGATAAGACCTTCTCCCACATTAAACGGAATAGTCGGGGGAATAGTCAACATCTTACGTTCTGTGCCTTTTATTATATTGCTGGTGGCCGTAATCCCCATAACAAGATTTATTGCAGGTACATCAATAGGCTCGACAGCCACTATAGTCCCATTAGTTATAGCCGCGGCTCCCTTCGTTGCACGTTTGGTAGAGAGCTCGGCAAAGGAGGTGGATCGGGGCGTTATAGAAGCGTCCCTGTCAATGGGAGCCTCAACTCTGGAGGTTGTGTGCAAAGTCCTTCTGCCTGAGGCAAAACCATCATTGATAGTGGGAGCGGCTATTGCAACAACAACCATTCTGAGCTATTCGGCAATGTCGGGTTTTGTAGGCGGCGGAGGTCTTGGTAATATCGCGATAAATTATGGGTATTACCGTTCACAGACCGATATTATGCTGGTAATGGTTCTTGTTTTGGTTCTTATAGTCCAGATTATTCAGGAAATCGGAAACAAGATAGCAAACAAATGTGACAAGCGCATAAGATAGAAGTTATAAAATGACATTACCCGTTACTTAGAATCGGAGATTTCGAGCGGGTACCCAGTTCATAAAAGCTCAAGGTCGGGAATATACTCCTGCCTGAGACAATAAATATTAACTGCCGCTTAAGAGGCAGGGTAAAAAATTGAAAATCATTATAAAAGGAGAATGGTTATGAACAGGATAGTAAAATTAGTTTTAGTACTTACATTAGTTGCCGCGATATTTGCAGGCTGCGGCGCAAGCAAAGGCCCAAAAGGAGCTACTATTAAGGTGGGTGCAAGCGTAACGCCTCATGCAGAGATACTTAATGTTGCAAAAGAGATACTTGCCGAGAAGGATATAACCCTCGAAGCAGTTGAGTTTTCAGATTATGTTCAGCCCAATACCAATGTTGAAAGCGGAGATTTAGATGCCAACTATTTTCAGCATGTTCAATATCTGACCCAGTTTAATAAAGATAACGGAACCCATATCGTATCCGTGGCGGCTATTCATTATGAGCCCTTCGGTATATTCCCGGGCAAGACCGCTTCTATTGAAGAATTAAAAGATGGCGCCATAATTTCCGTTCCTAATGACGGAACCAACGAAGCCCGCGCTCTTATGCTTTTAGAGGCACAGGGTCTAATCAGGCTCAAAGAAACAGCAGACTTTACCGCTACGATACTGGATATTGCCGAGAACCCAAAAAATCTTGTTATTAAAGAGATTGAGGCCGCGCAGCTGACATTATCCCTGCAGGATGTCGACATGGCGGTAATAAACGGCAACTATGCCATTCAGGCAGGGCTTAACGCTACAGTTGATGCATTGGCAATCGAAGACAAGGATTCCGACGTTATAAAGAACAATTACACCAACATTCTCTGCGTTAAGGAAGGAAATGAAAAGAATCCGGCTATTTTGGAGCTTGTAAACGCACTTAAGAGTGAAAAGGTCAAAACCTTTATGGAGGAGAAATACAACGGTGCGGTTGTGCCGATGTTCTGACAGAAATAAAAAAAAAGATGGGGCAATT
>JBMNTI010000055.1:0-15706 GCA_050945655.1 Acetivibrionales bacterium
AGGTTAAAAATAAAGAAATACTCTTTTTCATAAGATTAATTCTCCTGACAATATTATTTACCGGAACAGTATTATACTAATATTATCAGGTAATTATTATTTATGTCAATAAATAACAAGTAAAAAATTGAAAACAAGACTTAGATAATTGATTTATTAGACTAGTGTGCTTAAAGGCGTTCGAAGTAAAAATCTTGCATCCGCCAATTTGCAGACATAATGAAAGGGGGTGCAAGTCCAAAGTGTACGCGTTTTAAAGATTCCGGAGTCATACAAAGGAATCGTCCCTGTGTCTTACGCTTCTGAATTCGCTGGGGGTCATACCCAAATACTTCTTGAAGATATTCGAGAAATAGGCGGGATTGCAGTAGTTGAACAAATAGGCGATTTCGGCTATAGACATGTTGGTATATTTAATAAAATATTTTGATTCTTCAGCCTTATTAAGATTAATATAATCCATAAGGCTTATACCTACCTCGTTCTTAAAAAACATACTAATATATGCTTTTGAGCGTTTGACAAGGAAGGCGATGTCGGCTAGGGTGATCTGTTCGGTTACATTTTCATGTATGTATTGAACAATCTTCATTGTAAGAGGGGAGTAATTCTCCTGACGATACTTTTCAATAAGCTGGAAGTAATCCTCAAACATTATATATTCATATTCCTTAAGGTCACGCAAATTATTAAGGGATTCAATTTCCAGTATATGCACATCGGAGTGGGAAAAGGCATCCTCAGGGGGAACGTTTGCATCTATTGCCGCACGGGTAAATAGTGTGCAGGAAGCGATCAATGAATTTTTCATTGACCGGATAGGCGTATCTGCGAGTCTTGCACGCTCCATATTATTAATAACCTTGAGAGTCTCCACAGCCTCTTTGCGAATACCGCGCTTGAGCGCATTCAGCATTTTGCGCTCTAAATAATACGAAGGGTGTTTATAATATGATGCATACTTTTCTATTTTGTTAAGTATTATTTTTTCACTCATAACAGCCCCCCTTATATCCTGAAAAATCAACAAAGCTGAGCACATCGATCGGCTTTGAGGGAAACTTAAGTTGCTGAAAAATTTGAGCGGCACCTGCTGTCATTTGATGACCTTCGGCTTTTTATACCGGCGAACATTTTAATTAGATGTAAACAAACAGGAAAACCTGTTTAAAAGAAAGTTGTTTTTTTTGAAAAACATTAATCTAAAAATATTATTAGTATTTTAAATATTATACAAGTATTGTATTTCTAAGCTGACATAATGTCAATAAGAGGTTTATTAGGCCTAACCTTATAATTATTCAAAAGGGATAAATCAAGGAGGGATTGTCATGAAAAAAGTACTGTCTATTATGCTTACAGTAATCATGATCTTTACACTTGCAACCGGATGCGGAACTCAGCCGGCAACCCAGTCCCAACAACCATCGGAACTTGCACCAGGAAATGCGGTTGATACAACACCCGATTCATCGGGAGCAAAAGAGAAAACAAAAGTAACTTTTGCCGTACAAGCCGACTCAACTGACGCCTTGAATCAGTTGATCAAAGCATTCAATGATTCCAGCGATCTTTATGCTGTTGAAGCCGTAGTTATGACAAATGACTCAGGTAATATGCACGATCAGCTTCTTAATTCACTTTCCAGTAAATCAGGAGAATATGATGTAATATCCATGGACGTTGTCTGGGCCGGCGAATTTGCAGCCGCAGGTTATTTGCAGCCTATTGACGAGCTTTTGGCAGCAAAAGGCTGGAAGGTGACTGATTTCAATGCAGGCTCAATGGCTTCGGGTAAGTATAAGGGTAAAAACTATGTATTGCCTTACTTCCCGGATCTGGGCTTCCTATATTACAGAGCAGATATTGTAAGCAGTGAAGATGCACAGAAGCTTGAATCAGGAAATTATTCATGGGCTGACCTGCTTGAAATGGCTAAGAAATACAACGGCCAGAGCGGAACCAAATACGGCCATGTTTATCAGTCGGGCCAATATGAAGGTCTGGTATGTAACCTCAACGAGTTTACGGCAAATTGGTCGGATATTAAGGGCGGGCTTGAAGTAATGAACCAGTTTACAGAATCGGATGTTACGCCAAAAGATATTTTGGTATATACAGAAGGGGAGACCCATAACGCATTCTTAAACGGTGAATCGGTATTCGCCAGAAACTGGCCTTACATGAACGGCATGGCTGCAAGCGGAGAATATGCTGTTAAAGTTGATCAGGTAGGATATGCTCCTTTGCCTGCAGGCGGAACTGTCGGCGGCTGGATCCTTGGAATCAATGCCAACTCTAAGAATAAAGCAGGCGCCGAAGAATTCCTTGCATTTATTTCAGGTCCCGAAGGACAGAAAATCAATGCTACCACTGGAAGCTATCTGCCCGGATATAACGCGCTGTTAAACGATGCGGATGTCTTAGCTAAAAATGCTCTTCTCATCAATAAAGGCTTTGCAGTTGCATTGGCTAAGACCATAGCAAGACCTGTTGCTGCTAATTATTCGGAAATTTCAGATCAGATTCAGATAAAGGCACATGAATATCTTTCAGGCAATGGCCAGCTTGATGCTGCTGCCGACGCCATATCGAGCTTATTGAAATAGTAAATCGGCAATTGTAAAAGCCGTTGCAGAGGCTTCAGTACCACTGAAGCCTCTACAGCATTGAGGTGGATATGAAAAATATAAGCAATATAGTAGAATCAAAAACTGCATATTTTTTGATATTGCCTGCGATAGTGTTTATCTTGCTGTTCTCAATAATTCCGATTGCAGAGTCTTTGAGGTATGCGTTTTTTGATTTCCAGCTGAATGATCAGGCCAAATCCGGATTGTACATAGACGCCAATTATAATATCGCATTATATGATGAAACAGCATTCTATATCAGATCATTTCTCGACGTGGAGGAAGAGGTTGCATCCAGAGCCGAGACGAAGCTTCAAATAGATACTCTCAGAAATATGCTTGATGAATATGACCAATATATGTTTGATAATATTGCGGACCCTGATATGGCTTCTGTGGTATTTATCGACAAAGAGGAACTGGATTTTGTAGAAAAAATGCGCGACAGCATCATGGACGAGCTTGAAAAGCTCTATGGCTATGATGAGCCCTTTGCATGCGAAGAGGATATGTTTGCCGTTGCCTCGGAATTAGATACGGTAATCATTACATCTAATTATACGGGAATTAACAATTTTAAATCTGTCATAACTGATAGCCGTGTACATTCCACTGTAGGATTTACGCTTATTTTCACCTTTATTTCGGTATTTTTTGAGCTTTGCTTCGGTATGATGCTGGCACTTATTATGAATAAGGCCGTAAAAGGGCGTGGGATTATCCGTACCGTATCCCTTATACCGTGGGCAATACCTACTGCGGTATCAGCTCTGATATGGTCTTACCTGTATAACGGCTCCAGCGGCATAATATCCCACTTGTTTGCGTGGATGAATATTGTTTCCGAGCCTACCGAACTTTTGCTAAGCAGCACAGGCTCTCTTTGGGCGATTATTCTGGCAGACGTCTGGAAAACTGCACCCTATATGGCATTACTCCTCCTGGCAGGGCTGCAAACCATTTCACATTCCCTGTATGAATCTTCGTCCCTTGACGGTGCCACAAAGCTGCAGCAGTTCGGATATATTACACTGCCGCTTTTAAAACCCTCAATTTTTGTGGCATTACTTTTCAGAACCTTAGACGCATTCAGAGTATTCGACCTTATTTATGTACTGACCGGCGGCGGGCCGGGGGGAACAACCGAATCGATTTCCATTTACGCATATAAGGCCATGTTTGCTCAGACTCGTTTCGGTTACGGTTCTGCCGTTGTGCTTGTGATGGCTCTGACAGTAGGATTGATAACCTTTGCCTATATTAAGCTTCTCAACGTGAAGCTCATAAATGATTAAGGAGGGGCATATGCAAACAGAAAAAACTTCAAAACTGACAATGACTGTCATTATTCTATATTTGCTTATCATTGCTTTTCCGTTTATATGGGTCACGTTGACATCCTTTAAACCGGAAAGTGAAATATGGGGTCAAAGCGCCCTTAAGCTTCTGGCCGACCAGCCTACCACAGAGCACTATACGGCATTATTTAAGGCTAATATATTAAATTCGCTAAAAAACAGCCTGATAATTGCCTCCATTACAACAATCTATGTCACACTGATCGCTTCTTTTTGTTCTTATGCTATTGCGAGACTGAAATTCAGGTTTAAAAAGCTTTTGGTAACTGTAGTTCTTGCCACAAGCATGTTTCCGCAAATGATAGTTGTAGGACCTATTTACAGAACTTTTGTAAAATTGGGCTGGACCAATTCCTATTACATTACGCTGCCCTACTCGATGATAACTCTGCCGGTAGCAATTTTTATACTTATCACCCATTTTGCAAAAGTGCCGGTTGAAATGGAGGAATCCGCCTATATAGACGGAGCATCAAAATTAAGAACTTTCTTTAAGATCATACTTCCTTTAGCGCTGCCGGGCATTTTCACTTCGGCTATCATGACCTTTATCGGTGTGTGGAATGAATTTTTACTTTCACTTACCTTAAACAGTGACGAAAAGTTTAGAACCGCAACTGTGGCCATCTCATTTTTAAGAGGACAGTTTCAGATATTCTGGGGGCAGGTCACGGCGGCTACTGTCGTACTTACAATACCCACGCTTATTATCGTTATACTGTTCCAAAAACAGATAATATCGGGTATTACTTCAGGTGCGGTAAAAGAATAAGGATACAGACTGTGCAAAAAGTGTTTTGACATGCAGGTTATGATATTTGTATTAAGTCTATGCAAATTTAGCGGCTGTAGCTTGTTGCGATTTAGCGCTCCATCTCCAACATCCGGTTTCCAGTCGCGCTCGCTACGCAATTCTTGCTTCGCTTTAAATCGCAGCAACCACGCCGCTTATTTACGTTTACATAACCAAATGATAGTCTTTACACAGTCTGAAGGATAACAGGATAACTTACTGAAGATTTGAGAAAAGGGTGACGATGTTTCGCCCTTTTTCTTTTGATGTATAAAGAGCTTTGTCGGCAGCGTCTATAAGTTCGTTGACAGTTTTTCCGTCGCTGGGGAAATTGGATATCCCCACTGAAATAGTGATACTCGGATTTGATTTAGTTTGTATCAATTCTCTGAACCTGTCGGCTATCAGAAAGGCTTTTACCGCAGTAGTGTCAGGCAGAAGCACGATAAACTCGTCGCCTCCATATCGGCCAAGGATATCGTCCTTCCTGAAGGATGTCTGAATATGCCCTGCCAGGCTTCGTATGCATTGGTCGCCAATCTGGTGACCCATTGTGTCGTTGATATGCTTGAAATGGTCTATGTCAAACATCAGCAAAGACAGGGTGCTTTTAGGTGAACGGTCAATAAAATTGGTCAGTTTCTCCAAAATGGCTGACTTGATAAAAAGGCCTGTCATACTGTCGGTTTTAGATTTTTCCAATAGTTTTCTGTTAGAGCGTTCAATCATTTCGACTCTTTTTATTACTTCTGTCTGTATTGAATAATTCATCCGTTTAAGAGCTTCGGTGGTTTGCATGTAATTCTTGAAAAAATCAAGCAGAGAGTTTTTATATACATACACGGCGCCGCAAAAGTAACCTAAAGCCATTAAAAATAAGGCTTCCATGCTGACTTCATCATACATAAGTATCAGTCCCATGGAAAAGGATAAGATGAACAGACACGCATAGCCCATCATTTGATCCTTTTCAATTTGAAACAATGTGTTTATCAATAAAACCAGATTTACAACAAGAGTTACCAGCACTAAAAACCTTATAGTCCAGAACAAATGGGGGTAAATTGTCATTGTAGAAAGATAGAATCCGATTCCTAATAATATATAAGGAACAATTGGGAAGACTTTTAATGAATCGGAGTTTTTATTAAAAAGCATAACAGATGTACAGTTGATAAGCAGTAAAACATGGGAAACAACAAACAGGGCAACTGCATCCACCTTGTTATAGGTCGATACTAAAAATGATGCGCAAGTCAGGAGCAACGGAACAATAAAAGCCATTCCAAAAGCTCTTGTTTTCAAAGGTTGGAACCTTATTGCAATGGCACTGACAAAGAGCCAGAATGAAAAAGTCAATACCAATATAAGAAGCAATTGGTTTTCCATGTTAAGAAACAACATCTGTAATCAAGCCCCCGCAATAAAATCCTGCCGATTTCTATATCTTACCATAAAGTGCTGGGAAAGAGAAGAAAAAATCTGGACTTTAATTCCAATGACTGGTAAGGTATAAGATATCATGGTTATAAAAAAATACAAACAACCTGGAGGAGGAGTATTCATGGGATTACACGCCAGAAAAACAACAGCCGAAAAGTTGGCTGTAAAAAATGGCATTACATTTTACCGGATAAATTCGAATAAATTCAAGACATCCAGAGCCGATCTGTTTTTCGTGGACCATCTGTCAAAGGAGAGAGCCAGCGGCAACGCCATCCTGCCTTTAATCATGAAAAGAGGATGCGAAAGCTATCCTAGCGTCAAAGCACTTGAAAGCAAGCTGGAAGAACTGTATGGCGCCGATATCGGCGCAAGTGTCTCCAAAAAAGGTGAGCTTCAGTTTATCGGTTTCCATATGTCCCATATATCGGATCGTTATACTGACGGAGAAAGGCTTTTTGATCAATGCAGCGATCTTTTAAAGTGCATGATTGAAAAACCCCTGGTAGAAGAAAGAGGATTTAAGGAATCTCTGTTCAGGCAGGAACGGGATAATATGGTGGATTATATAAGAAGCAGGGTAAACGATAAGATACGCTTTTCCATGACAAGATGCATTGAGGAAATGTGTGCCGACGAGCCATATTCCATCCCTGAGGATGGAACCGAAGAGGATGCCCTTTTGCTTGATCCTCAAAATACACTGGCTGTTTATGAAAAAATGATAAGAACCTATCCGGTTTATGCATATATTTCAGGAGAAGTTGACGATAAGAGCATCCGGCGCTTTATCGACGGCTTTCTGGAGGTAGACAGAAGCAAGGTAAAAAATATTGATACTACATGCTTACACAAGGATGTTAAGGAAGTTAAAAAAATCGATGAAAAAATGGATGTCAGCCAGGGCAAGTTATGCCTTGGATTCCGAACCCATGTTGAGCCGGCTTCGGATGATTATTATCCCATGGTCGTATATAACGGAATTCTTGGCGGAGATGCCCATTCCAAGCTGTTTCGCAATGTCAGGGAAAAGGAGAGTTTGGCATATTACGCTCAGTCGGTGCTTGAAAAATACAAGGGTCTCATGATCATTATGAGCGGAATAGAGGCCGAAAACAAAGCCAAAGCCGAGGCAATAATCCTTGAGCAGGTTGATGCTATGAAAAAGGGAGATATAAAAAAAGAAGATATCGAAGCCTCACTTAAAGCTCTCGAAACCGGTATGAAAACAATGCAGGACGGCCAAGGGGCCATTGTAGATTTCTTTTTAAGCCAGCATCTTACCGAAAGCGGAGAGGATTTTGATTCTATGATTGAGAAGCTGAAGGCCGTTACATTGGACGATGTGGTAAGAGTAGCTCAGAAAGTGCAGCTTGACACAATATACTTCCTGAAACCGGACGGCGGCAGGAGCGAGGAGGGAATAAAATGAACTACCGTACTTTAACCTTCGATAGATTAGGCGAAACCATTTACGAGTATGACCATAAAACCGGTTTGAAGGTTTTTTTCGCAAGAAAAGCCGGATATCATAAAAAAACCGCAATGTTCGGCACCAATTACGGTTCGATAGACAGTGTGTTCAAAGTTCAGGGCAGTGACAAAGAAATACATGTACCCGACGGCATAGCCCATTTTCTTGAGCACAAACTTTTTGAGCAGGAAGATGAAAATATGCTTGACAAGTTCACAAAATTAGGTTCGTCACCAAATGCGTTTACGTCGTTTAACCAGACCGTATACTATTTTACCTGCACCGATTTATTTGAGGAAAACTTCAGACTGCTGCTTGACTATGTTCAAAAACCCTGGCTTACAGACGAAAATGTAGAAAAGGAAAAGGGTATCATCGGTCAGGAAATTCGAATGTACGAAGATAATACGGACTGGAGAGTTTTCTTTAATCTATTGGATTGCCTTTACGTAAACCACCCAGTTAAGCTGGAAATAGCCGGTTCTCTGGACAGCATATCAAAGATCAACAAGGAGCTTCTTTACGATTGCTATTATACCTTCTACACCCCGTCGAACATGGCCGTAGTTGTGGTAGGAGACATGGATCCCGGCGAGGTTTTCTCAATTGTAGATGATATGATAGGATTTAAAGATAATGGAAAGGTTGAGAAAAAATATCCGGATGAGCCAAAAGAAATCAACTGTGATTATAAAGAGAAGAAACTGGCGGTTTCCATGCCTCTCTTCAATATGGGAATAAAGGATAGCGTACAGGTTTCGGGCTTTGAGCTTTTGAAGCGGCGAATAGCTTTGGGAATAGCTTTGCACCATACCATGGGAAGAAGCTCGGATTTATATAACAAGCTTTACGAGGAACGTCTTATTAATGATTCCTTCCGGTTTGAAGCTTCTCTAAATAAAGGCTACGGCTATCTGGCCTGGGGGGGGCAATCGCCGGATCCTAAGAAAACAGCGGGAATCATTTCGGAAGTACTAAAGGAAACTGCATTAAGGGGTATCGGACAGGATGGATTTGACAGAATCAAAAAATCCCAGGAGGGTATGTTTGTCCGAAGCCTGAATTCGGTGGACAATATTGCCCGCGAAATAATGGATTCGTATTTTAACGAAGCCTATTATTTTGATGTGGGAAAGGCATTTGAGCAGATTGATATCGGATATACAAACAACGTGATGAAAGAGGTTTTTGGAAACCAAGCCGCGCTGTCTGTGGTGAATCCCTTATGAAACTCGCCAGGCTGTGCGAAAACTGCCAATAGTATTAAACCGATGCATGTTTAGCGGCTATAGCTTACATTTGTCATTCTGAGCGTCAGCGAAGGATCTTTTGCGATTTAGCGCTCCATCTCCAACATCCGGTTTCCAGTCGCGCTCGCTACTAAATCCATGCTTCGCTTTAAATCGTAGCAAGCACGCCGCTTATTTACGGTTTTATTATCAAATATCATTAAATGCATATCAAAACAGTTTTCACACAGGCTGTCGACAGCGGTTCCTTCCAAAGTTTAACGTGGTAAGGCGGGGGCAAAATTCTCGACAAGATAAGCCGGCCGCCTCAAAGTGCGACCACCACAGGATAACTATATTGGGAAAGATTGAGCGACCCGTGAGCAGTCTGCCGGGAAGGAAATATATTCACGCAATAAAATATTTCAGTGTGGAGCCCGGAAGTGATACAATAGAAAAAGCCGGAATAGTGCGTCAAAGTTTATTGGAGGTATATATATGCATTATATTGAATTTCCGAAGCTGGGCATACATCTTAACATCAGTCCCGAGGCCATCCCAAATCTTTTCAGAACCGGGATCAGTATTCATTGGTATGGAATAATAATTGCGGCTGCTATCATGGTAGCATTGACACTGGCTATGAGGCAGAGCAAAAAGTATAACATAAATGAGGACGACCTGATCGATATGTTTCTAATTGCCCTGCCCGTGTCCATAATCTTTGCCAGGTTGTTTTTTGTAGTCTTTACCTGGGGTAATTACAAGAATGATTTATTGGGGATATTCCGAATCTGGGAGGGCGGTCTGGCAATATACGGCGCAATTATCGGTGCCATTCTTTCGGTTTACTTATATTCCCGTAAGAAAAAAATCGACATGTTGCATTTATGCGATTTTGCATGTGTATATCTTCCCCTCGCCCAGGCAATAGGCCGCTGGGGAAACTTTGCCAATCAGGAGTTGTACGGAACCGTCACAAAACTTCCATGGGGAATGACAGGCAGTATTATTGGGGATGAACCGGTTCACCCGACATTCTTATACGAATCCTTGCTGAACCTCGTAGTATTCACAGTGCTTCTCAAGCTTCGGAAAAACAAGAAGGTCAAAGGCAGTGTTCTTGCGGTTTACTTAATGCTTTACAGTTTTGTTCGTTTTATGATGGAATTCCTGAGGACCGATAAATTTGACGTAGATGTGGCTGGTATTGGGAATATTCGTTATAATCAGGTTTTTGCCGTTTTAGTATTAATAGGCGCATTTGCCTGGCTCATTTATCTTACAAAACGCTCCCGGGAAGCTCAATTTGAGTTGGGCGGCGAAGATGGGGAGCCAATCGGGGATACCGATATCATCATACAGGAAAAACAGGACACGGATCAGATTGAGGCAGAGGAACAAGTATCCTATGAGAAGACTGAAGAAGAGAATAAGGAAAACTCCGAAGCCGACTCCCTGCCGGAATAACCGGTACCGGCAGATACAACTGATGATGAAATAGCAAAAGAATAAGAAAAAAAGCGAAGAAGCAAAGTTTAAAATAAAGGATAGACATGGTAACCATAGAAAAAAACAAGAAAATCAATCTGATAAAAAATATTGACTGGATATTGATAGGTACAGTTCTTATTCTTAACACTCTGGGCTTGTTCGCCATGAAAAGTGTTTCGAATCACCTGAATCAGCCGGCTTTTTTTTCCAAGCAACTGATAGCATCGATAATCGGTCTTGGCTGCATGGCCATTATTATGATGCTGGATTACAAGGACTTCAGATTTTTAAGTATCATAGCATACTTCGGGACTGTATTTCTGCTGATTCTGGTTCTGATCATCGGTAAGGGCAGGGAGGAAACCGGAACCCGGGGCTGGATAGATCTCGGTGCCGCTTCTTTTCAGCCTTCGGAGCTGGGAAAGATTACTTTAGCCATAGTAGCGGCCTGTTTCCTGGAAAAGATAAAACAGGGAAACGGCGGGTTGAACTATCTGTGGCTTGGAGGATCTGCAGCCGGTCTGATCGGGTTGGTGCTACTTCAGCCTGACTTCGGGACATCGGTGGTCTATGTGTTCATGCTGGCATGTATGATATTTGTGTTTGGTATAAAATATCGAATCATTTTTATAACTCTCGGAGTGGGGATAGTATCGCTGCCCATTCTCTGGTTCAGCGTTCTGGAGAAGGTTTTTAGCCCTCTTCAGCTTAACAGGATATTATCCTTTTTAAATCCCGATGCCTATGCCAGAACCACCGATTACCAGATTCGCATGGCTATCAGGTATATTGGCTCGGGAATGCTTACCGGAGTTGAAAAGGGTACCGAAAAAGCGGCGAAGAATGTTCCGGTGGTAGAGAGCGACTCAATATTTGCGGTTATCGGCGAGGAATGGGGGTTTATTGGAGCGGTATTAGTGGTGGTGCTTTTTGTTGTCCTTCTATTAAGATGCCTGTATATATCACGGTATGCAAAGGACAAATTCGGAGCTTATATAGTTATCGGTCTTATGGCCATGTTTTTATTCCACTTTGTCGAAAATATCGGGATGAATCTAAGAATGCTTCCGGTCACGGGCATTCCCCTTCCCTTTATAAGCTACGGGGGAACGTATGTGATCGTTTGTTATATCGCAATAGGTGTTATATTAAGCATTTCCATGCGTCGGCAAAGACCCATGTTCGAAGCATAGATGAAATATTAAAATTATATTACAGAATATCAATAAGAAACAAATCAGGTTAATGATATAGATTGGGCATATTGGACATTTTGTAGTTAAGAAAAAATTAAAACACAATATGTTGTGTTAAACATTAATTAAGCTTATTAAAAAAGAAGGCAGTTCGGAAGAAAGGCCTTCTTTTTGTATCTGTATAGGACTTATGAAGGGGTTGACTGGTGCCGATACTTGGAGTAGAATACTATTGAAGTGGGGATAAGTGGAGCAAAGTGGTGGAGGTGAGAGGAATGCTAATAGGAAAGTACACAAACGTACTGGATCCAAAAGGTCGTGTGTTTGTGCCGGCAGCATTCCGCGGAGCTTTAGGCGACCGTTTTGTTCTCACCAGAGGCTCCGAAGAAAAAAGCTTATACATATATCCCATGGAAGAATGGAAAAAATTCGTTGAAAAGCTTCAAAGGCTTCCCGCATCTAAAAAAGACAGTCGAATGATCATCAGACATTTTTGCGCAAATGCCACCAATTGCGATATGGACAGCCAGGGAAGGATCGTTATACCGGCAGAATTAAGAGAAAAGGCAGAGCTTCAAAGAGAAGTAGTTTTTATCGGAACGGTCAATCGTGTTGAAGTCTGGAGTTCCGACAACGTCAAGGAAACAGAAGTTGAAGACATCGGAGTGCTGCTTGAATCATTAGATATTGATTTCTAAGTGAAAGAGGAAATGTAATGGAGTTCGAACACAAACCCATTATGCTGGAGGAGTGCATAGAATTCCTGAAAATCCGCCAGGACGGTGTTTATGTAGACGGTACATTAGGCGGTGGAGGGCATTCGTCCGAAATAATCAAACGTCTTGGATCTAAAGGTACTTTAATAGGAACAGACCAGGACGAAAACGCAATAGAGGCCGCAAAAAGGAAATTTTCAAGTATTGACAGCAAAGAAAAAGTGATTATTGAGCATACGAACTTTGAAAACATAAGAGAAGTTTTGAAAGCACGAAAGATCGGCTCTGTTGACGGGGTATTGCTTGATTTGGGAGTATCCTCGCATCAGCTTGACGAAGGAGAAAGAGGGTTTTCCTATCAGCATGACGCGCCTCTCGACATGAGAATGAACCAAAATGACGATTTTGATGCCCGGACTCTTGTGAACACCTGGAGTAAGGATGATATAGCCCGTATCATACGTGAGTACGGAGAAGAAAGATGGGCAGCCAGAATTGCCGAGTTCATTGTCAGGAGCCGTGAAGTACAAAAGATAAGCACAACCGGTCAACTGGTGGATATTATTAAGTCGGCTATCCCGGCATCTGCCAGGCGTGAAGGTCCCCACCCTGCCAAGAGAACTTTTCAGGCACTGAGAATTGCTGTCAACCGTGAGCTGGAGGTTCTTGAAAACACACTTGAAATAATAACCGAAGTATTAAACATCGGGGGACGGATCGCAATTATTACCTTCCACTCGCTGGAAGACAGGATTGTGAAAAAGGCTTTTCAGAAACAGTCACAAGGCTGTGTTTGTCCGGGTGATTTTCCCAAATGCGTTTGCGGCTTCAAACCTAAGTTGAGAGTGATAACCCGGAAGCCCATAACGCCGTCGGAAAAAGAACTGGATGAAAATCCGAGAGCCAGGAGCGCCAAGCTCAGGGTGGCGGAAAAGCTATGAAGAATGCATATACTTAAAACTCATTATACGTTTACGCATGTGAAACCCGGCATTGTCCGCCGGGGAAAGTACGAAAGATAAAACACGGTGCTGTGCATCGGGAAAAATACAAAAGATTTTTAACTGCTTAAAGAGAAAACTGATTGTTTTAATCAGCCAGGGCACCAAAGCTAAACTATTGTAATTTACTTTTAAAAAACAGACTATCCGGTCTACGAAAGATAAAACTGACCAACGTACAAAAGATTTTAATTTACTAAAGAGAAAGGGGCAGTCTCAAAATACGCAACATGTCATTCTGAGGCCATATAATGGCCGAAGGATCTGACATATCGGAGCAGCCATCGCTCATAAATCAACATGTGTTATTTGCTCCGGCAGGTCATCCTGAACGCAGCAAAGGATTATATTCAGGCATATACAGGATGAAAGCTTTTTTTGAGACAGCCCCAAAGGTACAAAAGAATGAATCAAAAACCTGAAGCAGGGTATTCCTGATTTCAGGGTTTTTGATTCTTATGAAGATACTTGCAAAAAGGAGGCGAAATGCGTGGATAGGAAAAACAGCTATATCTATGGGAGTGCTGCTCCAAATATCGTGCATAAGCCGGAAAAACCAGTAGAACAGCAAAGGATTGAAAGAAAAGAATCGATCCGGCCTATTCCTCAAAAATCTAAGATACCAAAAGCAAAACTGGTATTTGCGATGCTGTTTGTTGTGAGTGTATGCTTCATTATCTTATATCGTTTTTGTGTCATATCGGAGCTGAATTCCCGGATGGACTCATTATATAAAGAATACAATGAGCTGCGGGACGAAAACCGCATGTTGAATGTAGCAATTGAAACAAGTATCGATCTGAACAGGGTCAGGGAAATAGCCGAGAATAAGCTCAATATGCACACTCCGGAAAGGTCTCAGCTTGTTCTGGTAAGTGTGCCCAAAAGCAATTACAGTGTTGTACTGGATCGTGAATACATAGACAACACAACTCAAAAATCTTCTCTTATGGAAAAAATCATTAATATGGCAAAAGCAATTTTGCCATAAAGCAGGAAAACAGATTCTTTAAAGGTAGATCAGGTTTTCACTTAAAATAGACAAGAAATATCGTGTATGCTAATATATATTAAATTAGAAGTAAGAGGGGACTAGGGATTGATCTTTTATATGTAAAATCAGTCTGGTGCCCTTTTTTTATAGGAGACTGATTCATGAAAGGGAGCGATTACAAACACAGGAGAAACATCATGAAAAAGACTGCTGTGAAAAAAACAAGAAGCATACCCGAGAAGAAAAGGACTATGGATAAGCCCAGCAGTATCAAGCTTAAAAAGAGAGAGTTTTTTATGCTGCTGATTTTTACATTCGCCCTGCTGTTTCTTATATACCGCTTAGGATATATTCAATTTGTCAAAGGCGAAGAATATCAGAAAAGGGCGTATTACAATCAAACAGCAAAAAGGCAGATCAATCCTAAAAGAGGGACTATTTATGACAGGAACGGCAAAGGTCTGGCAATAAGTGCTTCTGTTGATACGGTATCGGTGAATCCTAAGGAACTCAGAGACGAGGTGGGCGGAGATGAAACCAAGCTTCGGGCCATTGCCAATGATCTGGGCGCCATCCTTGAAATGGATTCTGAAACCATAATGAAAAAATTCCAGGCTAATTCCCGGTTTGAATATATAAAGAGAAAGATCGACCGTGATATTGGTTCTCAAGTCAGATCCTACGTGGCAGACGCGGGGCTTTGGAGTATTTATATCGATGAGGATTCCAAGAGATATTATCCTAAAGGCAATCTTGCGTCCCATGTGCTTGGATTTACAGGAATAGACGACCAGGGTTTGAACGGTATTGAAAAGGTGCTGGAAAGCACTCTTAAGGGTGTGCCGGGCAAAATAATGAATGAAGTCGATGTTTTAGGCCGTCAGATCAACTTTTCAAAGGAAAGGTATATTGATGCTATAGATGGCTATGATGTATACCTTACCATAGATGAAACCATTCAATATCTCGCCGAGAAGGCCATGGACCAGGCTATTCTGGACTATAACCTGAAGCGTGGCGCTACCTGCATAGTAATGGATCCGAATACCGCGGAAGTGTTGGCAATGGTATCAAAGCCCGATTTTGACCCGAACCACCCCGACGCTTTGCCTTTTGGGCTTCTGGATGAAGACTGGAAGGGATTCAACGATCCCGAAGACAATAAATATCTTTGGCAGACGGTATTCAGAAACAAGGCCGTAATGGACACATACGAGCCCGGCTCTGTTTTTAAGGCCGTAACAGCATCTGCTGCCATCGAAGAAAATGTTGTCAGGCTGGATACTCCGGAGGTATGCAAACCTATATCATTGGCCGGACATACCATCGATTGCTGGAAAAAAGGAGGACACGGGGCAGAAGACTTTTTGCATGC
>JBMNTI010000056.1:0-15542 GCA_050945655.1 Acetivibrionales bacterium
TCCCGTTACCGTTGCTGCCTCTTCTTCTGGACAGAAATACATTTCCTTCTTCAAGATATTCACTCTCAATAAACAGTTTGTTAAAAGCAGGATGCCCTACTTCGGCAGAATAACTGTCGGCCACCACCTCCAGGTAACTGGTTATTTCCAGATGCCTTACCTCATTCCCATAATTCTTGAGCGTTATTTTTCGGATTTCAATATTTTGATCCGGTGACAGGCTCACAACAGTATGTGTTCCGATATCACCATCCCTTCTGATAAACTCGGATTTATGGGGGGAAAATATAACACGGTATTCGTCGGGCTCTGCTTTGGTTGGTTTATAGGTCGCACTCCACACTCTGTTTTTTTCAATGTCTTTAATATAAATATAGTGGCCGGTGTCGGCATAGACATCGGCTCTCCATCTGTACAGCATCATGCCTTTGCAATTACTGAAGCCGTCTCCGTCAGAAGTAACCAACAGGGAATAGTTTCCGTTTGAAACATAATTGACCGCAGGTATCCTGGGAGCAACGCCATTGATATATCGGATACTTAAAGTATCATCCTCGAATTGGTCTCTCTTTTTAATATCGATCGTATAACCCTTTCTGGAAATAGATATGAAATACGTCTGGCGTTTTTCTTCGAGCAAAATTTCGGTTGCCTGAACAATGGGCTCTCTATGGAAACGGGAACGCATGATGCCGTTATTTAAATAGTTATTTATAGCTACAAGGCTCATCCCCTGATGATGGGCCATATATGACTTAACGATACAATAAGGATACATGTATACAGGGTCAGGAACGTTGAAATCAATTGCTTCATAATATCCATAGTCTCCATAGGCCTTAAGTTTTTTTAGTATTGCCAGATTTTTAACAGCCTCCTCGTCAGCCCACTCCAGAGCCAACATAGTAGCATAAGGCGCAATAACCCTGAGCTTTCCATAAACTGGCTGCAGCCTAAGCCCCGGAACCCCAAAAGCCCTGTATTGGTAATTTGCGTCCATGTCAAAACGAAAGTATTGGGATTCGGATATTCCCCAGGGCATTTTCATTTGCTTTGCGTACCTCATCTGCTGTATCACCGCTGCCTTGCAGGAATCATGAAGCACAGAGCCGTCGAAGCTTTTTATTAAAAGATGAGGCATAAGATACTCAAACATGCTTCCGCTCCAGGATACAAGTGCGGGGATCCCATTTATCAAGGCAAGGGGGCGCCCAAGCTTATACCAATGTTTTACGGGCATTTCTCCCCTTGCTATGGATAAAAAGCTTGTCAGCAATGCTTCTGAAGCCATCAGATCATAACAGCCTTCATCCGCCTTTTGCGATTCTGTATTATACCCTATATGAAAGAGTCTTCTTTTATTATTAAAAAGAAAACTGAAGTCGGCCTCATCCAGCATTTTGTCAATGGTTTCGGCCAAACCTCTTATTCTATCAATCAACGTTCTTGCATATTGGTTCCCCGAATCGGCCGTTTCCTGCAAAGTTGTTTTGGTGGAAAAATCCGCATCTAAAGCTCCGAATTCCAGTATTTCTCTTTCAATTAAGTTAATACGTCGTGTCAGCTCCCCAATGACACGCCCATCCTCCTTATTGGCAATCTCCCCGCTGTTCAGCTTCTCTCTCACCTCAATGATATCCGAAAGGAAGTCGCCTACGGTTTCATAATCATCCTTTAATTTTAAACCGGTATTTCCGAGGTTTATCTGTTTATTTATCTCCGTCATCATGGTTTCAGCAAAAACGGGAGCATTTATCTGCTCTAAAAGACCATTTTTAAATGCTATAAGACTTGCAAAAAAATTCCCGCTATCCACTGTGGATATATATTTGGGTACAAGCACCCCGAGGGTTTTGACATCATACCAGTTATACAGATGGCCTCTCCATTTTGGTATCACAGCCAATGTATATAAAATATTTTCAGCATAGTCCAGAAGTGAGCTTAAGGTATCGAATCCAAAATCTCTGGCCGATAAAATGGCAAGGAACTGCAGCCCGATATTGGTAGGTGATGTCCTGTATGCGATTTTTTTCTTATTGGCTATCTGATAGTTATCAGGACAGAGCCAGTTGTTGTCCCTGGTTGTGAATACGGTAAAGTAACGCCATATTCTTCTGGCGGTATCAATGAGAAATTCTTCATCAAACACATCCTTTTTATTATTCACATTATTGCCCGGACGACTTATTGAATAAGCGGTCAGAAATGACAGGCACCAGGCAACGGCAATGCTGCCATAAAAGATTTTTTCGTATATTCCGGCATATCCCGTCAATACCAAAAGGAGTATGCCGGGAACTATGGGATGCCACATATGAATAAAATAACTTTTTAGTGAATCCTCCACCGATTTTTCCACTGTTTCGGCCGATTTCCACATCAGCAGATGTTTCTTGCTTACAAAAAGCCTGAACAGGGTTCTTATTATCGCGTCGCATGCGATATGTGCCCTGGAAGGAATAAAAATGATATCCAGGAAAGTCCTTCCTGCAATAAAACCTATTTCTTTCCTTAGCTTTGAATGTACAAGAGCCAATTTAGGCCTTTTTATCTTGTGAATGATGATGCCGCCCAGTAAAAAAATCACATCCCAGCAACCATTAAAAAACAGTATAGGAAGGCACAAATAAAGAGCTTTCGGAAATAAAGCCAAGGTAAGAATAACAAAAACCATTTTGCTTACCGGTACAAGGCTTGCACGCATATTGTTAAATATTTTCCATTTCGACAAAAACCCCAAATCCTTTTTAAAGAGCCAAGGTAATAGCTGCCAGTCTCCTCTGATCCAGCGATGTTCCCTCTTATCAAAAGACATCACGCTGCCCGGGAAGCTTTCCATAATATTTACGTTGCTTGCAAAGGCCGTCTTCGCATAACAGCTTTCCAGAAGGTCATGGCTTAAAACGCTGTTTTCCGGTATCACCTTATAAAGCAGTTTGTGGAAAGCCTTTACATTGTAAATGCCCTTGCCTACAAAGGTACTTTCTTTGAACAAATCCTGGTATATATCGGATATAATGAACGAGTAATTGGCTACTCCCGTCTGACAGGAGTATACTCTTGGAAATAAGCGTTTTCGATTCTCAATATGGTTTCTGACAGATGGCTGCACGATGACGTATCCATCTCTTATTTTTCCGGTTTTTGAATCTATCACTGCCTGATTAAGCGGATGGTCGATCATACCCACAAGCTTTGACGCACCATCCCGGGTAAGATCGGAGTCTGCGTCCAGAGTTATGACATATTGGCAGGTTTCCAATAATTCTTTATCGCATAACACCGTCTCAAAGGTGGTGTTTTCCTGTACAATCCCGTTCAAAAGCGCATTGAACTCCTCTATTTTTCCTCTCTTTCTCTCCCATGCCATATAGCATCCTTCAGAAGGATTCCATTTCCGGTAACGAATAAAGAGAGAAAACCGCTGGTTAGCAGCCGGATATTTTTTATTCAACTCATCTAGGCGTTTGATTAAAGCATCCTGAATCTCACTATCTTCAGGCATATGTTCTTTGAATGAATCCGCATAATCTACCAGCAAACCAAAATACAGGTTAGATTGCTTGTTTGCCAGATAGTGCTTATGAAGCCTTTCAAGATACTCAATTCCCTGCCCGGCGGATGATATGATAACGGGCATTACAACAAAAGTCCTGGCGCTTTCGGGTATTTCCTCCATATAGTCAAGAGATGGTATTCTTTTTGTCTCAATTATTCTCGACAATAAGTTATTGGTTATTTTAAGCGATATGTCCATAAGCACGGGACATAAAACCACAAGAATCAGAATATATTTATAAATCCCGGTATCTCCGGCGGTCTTTATTAATAGAATCATGGAATAAGCCACGGCAAACAGTGTCAACAGCACTGAAAAAAAGTAAGCAAGATATTTGCTCCACATTTTTATCTCAAGATTCGCCGGCGGTTCTCTGTTCAATATCTTAGCTTTTAGAACAGGTAGGCCTTTGCCAATAAGATAAGTCCCAACATGAAAAGAGCAGTTTAAATCTTCTCTGCCTTGTTCAGAAAGACTCAGGCATTCCTCGGCTATCTTTTTTTCCGAGATCTTGTACCTGTATGAAAGCTTTTCTATTGCAGCTCTATACATTGCCCTGCTTTCCGAATCCATTTTAGGGTATACACAGTCCGGGTCTTTCATCAGAATATGTTCCAAAACGGAAAGCTCTTCGCAGAGTTTTTCATCATCAATCTGATTTATCTCCCTCAAACTCTCAATGGGGGTACGGATATTTGACTCCAAACGTGATTCTATCTTACCTTCTTCTATAAAAATGTCGGTTAATGCATAGGCTTTACCCCGGGAATTAAAGTGGTAATTAATATACCTCTGTATAGCATCATCCTCCACCGACATGTTTCTTAATAAATATAAGACATGCGAGTGGAAGGTGATATTTTCATTACAATCCTCGGGCAGTTTTTTAAGAAGGGAAGAAATATCAAGATATCCCTGGCTCCCGGCAAGATTTTTATTTATAAATAATTCAGCCTTTGATTTGATTTTAATAACACTTACTATTTCTTCGGATACCTCAATAATACGTTCGAGAATGCAAAGGCCGATAATCTCAGGAAGTACCCCCAGCTCTTTTTCCGTTAACGGCAGCTTTTTCTGGTACTCGTTTATCATACGAATAATGCTATCTTCGTTTAAATACCCTCCTGAAATATCAACCATCTTCTTGGTGAGGACGTATATCCTTGGGTATCCGAAAAACTCCCCTTTTTTCAGGATAGGAAGTGCCACATATCCGGTACCCGTAGTTTTGATCTTTTTTATCTCGCGATAAAGCATCTGGAAGTTATCAAAAAGCCATCGGGCTGAGGGAACTAATTCGATCAGGTCGGAAGAAATGGCTGAAATGCTCAATCGAATCTGATTAAGTTTTTTATAGGCTCTCTGGTTATAATTCCCCAAGATAAAATTATATTTCATCCGTTTGACGTCACTATGGCTGCGAACCAGCTCGCACATATACTGTTCCCATTCCTTTGGTCCGAGTTCCTCTTTTATTCTCCCTAGTATTATTGGAGAATGCGTTCTTTTTATTCTATGTAGAATAAATATAAAAAATAAGATAGAAATGCAAACTATAGCGATTGTCGCAGTATAAGGATATGACTGATTGAATAATTGCTGATATGAAAATACCATGCCACCACTTAATATCATTCGATACTGCCCTCCAATAAAATGATTATTATGTAAATAAAACAAACAAAGTCCACTCAGAAGCTGTATGTTCTCTGCTGATTTATTCGACAATAATAATATGCATTTAATAGTCGGGATCAAGTCGAATAAATTGAATTGCTGTCATATTATATTATATTATAGCATAAAATTACTTACCTGTTGCATGATTCATAAATATACTGTTAAATCAACTCCATACCTTTACATGTAAGAGTATATATTTTTTATAAATAAAAGACTTCTATACGCTGTTTTAAGCGTTAATGCGTTTATTATTCTTCATAGTTTGTACAATATTTGACCCGGTAAATCGCAATTTTATGACGTGAAAATATGTCATAAGTATTTTGCCGTGGTTTCCGCAAAATAATGCAGCTTTTTATAAACTCTATCGTTAACCGTCCCGGCAGGGTATGTACCGTCGGCTAATCGGTCACCGGCAGGAACACCGGTCAGCAATTCTATGCCTTCATCCACCGTCCTGATCGGATATATGTGGAAAAGCCCTTTTTCAACGGCTTTTACCACCTCATCGGATAGAACAAGATTTTTTACATTCTGGTAGGGTATTATAACTCCTTGCTTGCCGGTAAGTCCGTTTATCTTACATATTTCAAAGAATCCCTCAATCTTGAAAGTTGCTCCGCCGATGGGTTGAATAAAGCCCAGCTGGTTTACAGATCCGGTTACTGCAAGACCCTGATATACAGGCAAATCCGACAGACTGGACAGAATGGCAAATAATTCGGTGGAAGAAGCGCTGTCTCCTTCTATTCCGCTGTAAAGCTGCTCAAAACATATACTTGCTGCTAAAGACAGCGGTATTTCCTGTGCATATTTCTTTCCAATATAGCCGCTTAGAATCAATACCCCTTTTGAGTGTGTGGTTCCGCCTGTCTCTACCTCCCGCTCTATATCCAGTATCCCTGTTCTCCCCATATAAGTGGCCGCGGTAATCCGGCTGGGTTTACCGAAAATATAGTCGCCCAGGTCTATTACCGCAAGACCGTTGATCTGGCCAACCACATAACCATCGGTATCTATTAACAAAGTCCCCTCACGAATAAGCTCCAGCAGTTCTTCATCGTACTTACTGGATCTCTTACTTTTTTCCAGGATAGCTTTCTTCACATGGCGGTCGGAAACAAGGGAACTACCCTCAATTTTAGCCCATGTCCCCGCTTCTCCCAGAATATTGACGATTTCAGAGAAACGCGTGGTGAGCTTGTTCTGGTCTTGCACAATCCATGAACTGTAATTTACAACTTCGGCCACTCCCGACCTGTCAAAATGCCTAACGCCTTCTTTATTGCAATATGCACCTATATACTGGGCCAGACGATGCACATTTTCATCGTTCCACTCCATATGATCGTCAAAGTCTGCCTTGATTTTGAAATACTTCCTGAAATCTCTGTCATAGTTATATAGAAGCTGATATATTTCTGCGCTTCCGATAAAAATAATCTTTACATTTATAGGTATGGCTTCGGGTTTTAAGGCTGAAACTGCCACAAGTCCCATTTGCTCCTTTATGTTCTCGATTATTATCTGCCTTGTCTTTAACGTGCGTTTAATAGCTTCAAAGGATTGTGGGTTTGAAATGACATCATTTATTTGAAGGATCAAAAATCCGCCGTTGGCCTGATGAAAGAGCCCCGGCTTAATAAGAGTATAATCGGTTATCATTGTGCCCATTTCGTTCTCATATTCACAACGTCCCATCAGATTGTAGTAAGTAGGATTGTAATCAACTATTACCGGGGCTCCGTGAAGGCGGCTGTTATCTACAAGAAGATTCACCTTATACCGTTCATAAGGATTTTCTTCTCCGCTTTTTTTTAAAATTAAAAGCTGGGCTAAGGCATTTTGCTGTTCATCGGAGTAACGGGGACCAACAAAATGTTCAATATTTTCAAGTATATCTTCTTTAACTGCGTCCAGATATTCGATAACTAAAGAATACTCATTGTACTTACCCTTTAGGTCGTCAATATGTATACCGACCGCATAAAGCGCGATTTGATGCTCCCACTCCTGTATTGCAGCTTCAGCATCCATTTCTACTTCTCTGATTTTTCTGATTGTATCGGCAGTTTCTTTTTGAAGTGCTTCAGATGATTTTGACAGTTCTATTTTTATCTCCTCGTCCAGGACCTTAAAATCTTCCTCACTTAATGGCTCGCCGTCAATTATGGGCATAAAATAGACACCAGAATTGGCAAGCTTTACTCTAAATCCGCGTTCTGCTGCTTCATTGCTAAGCTCTAAAACAAACTGATCTTTTTTATCACGAAATATTTTTATGATCCGGGAACGTTCCTCCTCATACTCTTCGCCGTCAAAAGCCTTTGAAATTTCCTGCTCAATAACTTTTACGAAGTCCTCCATATCCTTTTTGAATTCTTTACCCATACCGGCCGGCAAGTTTATTGCCTTAGGCCGGTTTGAATCTTCAAAATTATATACATAGCACCAATCGTCGGGAACCGGCATATATCTTGCTTGCCGTTGGGCACTTTCAAGCGCGTATCGGGTTTTGCCTTCTCCTGATTCACCGGCCATGTACAGATTATATCCGTCAAACTGAATACTCAACCCAAACTCGGTAGCCTCGGCAGCTCTTTTTTGGCCGATCAGCTCTCTTGACGGCATCAGCATTGAAGTATCCTCAAATTCAAAAATTGAAGGGTCACATTTCCTTCTTAATTGATCCGGACCAAGCGATGTTACCGACATGAAAAGCACCTCCCGTTTCATATTATTCAATAAGGACTTCACCCGTCATTCGACGTTTTTTGATGTTGCTCCGAAAGCAACGGATTTTGCCTTAAATATTTATTATTCTATCTACCACAATGAAAATATATGAAACAAGGGGGACAATTGTTATTGATTAAATGTAATAATCTTTTCTGCGAAAGATGTGAAAACTGTTTCTATCAAAAATAAATTTTTGTTTATATAAGTATTGATTAAGCAGTGTGTCTGCAGCAATTTTATAATTTAAGCCACATGATCAGTGCGTCCTCATTATTATCCGAATAATAGCCTCGACGCACTCCGGAGGAAACAAACCCAAAGCTTTCATACAACGCAATTGCCGCTAAATTGCTTACCCGGACTTCCAGGGTAACGGCTTTTATCCCTAACTCCTTCACTTTGCTTAGCAAGGCGGCAATAAGAGCTTTACCGTAACCTAGTCTTCTGTATTCATTATGTATGGCAACATTTGTAATATGCGCTTCGTCCAAAATCCTCCAAAATCCTGAATATCCCGTAATTTTATCATTAACCTCAATAACAAAATAATAGGTGTTCAAGTTGAAAAGTTCATCTTCAAACATGCGCCTTGTCCACGGGATATTAAAGCAGCTTTTTTCAACTTCTATTACTTGATCCAGGTCTTTCATTTCCATCGACCGTATTACAGGCTTGAAAAAACTCATAAAATTCCTTCCAATGTCTTTACTTCTCTTTGGTTTTTTTCAATCTTTCGGCCTGGGATTTTCTAAGATAAAATGGTTCCAGTTCGAAAGCGGTTGCCACTTGGTTATTGTGATAAGCTTTCTCCGCTAAAAGTGCTGTGGCCGAAGCTCTGGGAAAGGACATGGCTTGTTGTGAACATACTATCTTATCACCGAAAATATCCTTTAATTTTGCAAAATGCAGATCTGCCGCATCTCCGAGAATAATAATATTTTCATTATACATCTCAGCTTTATCAATCCATTCGGAAATTGTAATACCTGACTCAGGATCGATTTTATCCAGATTACCGTTTATCTTACGGAAAAAAGCCGTAAATACCTGATTGTTTCTTGCATCCAGCATTGGGGAAATTATGCCGTTAAAGTCAGGCATCGAATAAGCCAGAGCATCTAATGTAGGAACTCCATAAACAGGTCTTTTTAATGAATAGGCCAGCCCTTTTATTGTTACTACTCCAATTCTCAATCCGGTAAATGAGCCCGGACCGACTGAAGCGGCAAAAAGGTCCACTTCTTTCAGATCTTTGTCAATCATTGATAGAACAGCTTTTATCATAGGCATTATTTTCTGTGAATGGGTCTTTCCGTGCATTGTTGAAAGCTCCGATTTAACCTTCCCATCCTCAATAACCGCACACGAGGCGGTAATGCCTGATGTTTCAACGGCAAGTGTCAACATTTCATTCCCTGCCTTTCAATAGAAATAATACGGCTGTCCGGTTCCTTATCATCCCGTTCAAATCTGATACGTATAGTATTTTGGGGAAGGATATCTAAGACTCTGTCACCCCACTCGACTATGCAAATGGAATCATCGGTAAAATATTCTTCCCATCCGATTTCCAAAAGTTCCTCCGAATCATCGATTCGGTAAACATCGAAGTGATTCAATACCACTTTACCGTTGTAAGTGTTGACCAAGGTAAAGGTAGGACTTGTTATTGGTTTTATTATCCCCAAACCGGAAGCAATACCTTTTGTAAAAGCTGTCTTCCCGGTTCCTAAATCACCTTCCAGACTTATGGTTTCTCCGGCTTTTAACTCCTGTGAGAAACTTCGCCCCAGCTCAATAGTTTCTTTTTCCGATTGTGTTTTAATTTTTCGTATTTCTTTTGGCATCCCGTCATCCTTCTCGGTTTTCATAGACAAGCTGTCCGTTTATTAATGTCATTTTTACCTTACTTGAATAATCTAAAGGGTTTCCCGTGTATAAAACCATATCCGCATCCTTACCGATTTCCAGGCTGCCTATACGCATATCCAGCTTGATGCATCTTGCAGCGTTAATGGTAACCGCCTTAAGTGCCTCTTCCGGTGCCATTCCTTCACGAACTGCCAGAGATGCGCTCAACATAAGATGCTGTACCGGAACACAAGGGTGATCTGTCATTATGGCCACATTAACACCGGCCTTAGACAGGATACCGGGAGCTTTCATTGTCTGGTTTTTAAGCTCATTTTTGGACCTGTCGGTAAGAATAGGCCCCAGAATCACGTTATAACCGCTTTCTTTTAAAATATCCGCTACAAGCCAACCTTCAGTGCAATGATCAAGCGTCATATCCAAATTAAACTCTTTTGCAATTCTTATGGCCGTAAATATGTCATCGGTTCTGTGAACATGCGCCTTAACCATCAATTCCCCTTTTATTACCGGAATAAGGGCTTCCAGCTTTATGTCAAACTCAGGCTTATCATTTTCTTCCTTGTCGGCTTCATATTCCCGGAGAGATTCCATGTATTCCTTTGCCTTGAACAATTGCTCCCTTAAGAGCGCGGCTGTGGCCATGCGGGTAGTAGGAAGCTGATGTTTCTCGTTGTATATGGTCTTGGGGTTCTCCCCAAAAGCTATCTTCATGGCGCACGGCGCTTTTATTACCATTTCATCGACGGTACGACCATAAGTTTTTAAAGCTGCGAACTGACCTCCTATTACATTGGCACTTCCGGGGCCTGTAATTACTGTTGTCACGCCGCTTTGCAGAGCTTCCTCAAAAGCCCTGTCCCTGTGATAAATTCCATCTATCGCTCTTAATTGAGGGGTAACGGGATCGGTCATTTCATTCACATCGTCACCCTCAAATCCCACTGAATCCTCCACCATACCTATGTGATTATGACTGTCGATCAATCCGGGCATAAGAGTCATTCCTTCAGCATCAATAACCGTATCGGTATCCGAGACCGCCGGCATAGCGGTCATATCTCCTATATCTGATATTTTCCCATCTTTTACTGACAAAAATCCATTGTCGTAATTTTTTTCAGTCATGGTGAGAATTTTTGCGTTTTTAATAAATAGCATACTGCCTCCATATAAAGTCATTTTACAGCACAAAAAACTGGTGCCAGCCTGTATTATTATAACATAAGTTAAGGTAAAGAGAAGTGAGAAGTGATAGAGTTCTGTTCTCTTATGATACACTTACACCTGTAAAATTGCTGACATAATAAAAGCGGGTGCATGGGTTTCTAATTTAGATTTGCACCCGCTTAATTTCATATATTAAGGAAAAACAAAACCGTCCCCCTGCCTGACCCTAGTTTTCAAGTGATACTGCAGCCTCTTCAACCGCATGATTCAATATAACGTCATTGCGCACCTTGCCGACCTTTCTGGCTTCCGGCTTTTTAACCAGAGCGTACTTGATAACCTCATTCATTGTAGAAACAGGAATCAAACGCAACTTTTCTCTAACACTCTCCGGAATATCCTCTATATTTTTTTCATTTCCGGAAGGCAGCAGAACCGTATCCACACCTGCTCTGTGAGCAGCCAGAACCTTCTCCTTAAGCCCCCCTATAGGCAATATCCTTCCGCGAAGCGTAATCTCGCCTGTCATTGCCACATTCTTTCTCACAGGTATGCCGGTAAGCGCCGATATCATAGCGGTTGCAATAGTTATCCCCGCCGACGGACCATCCTTCGGAATGGCTCCCTCGGGCACGTGAATATGGATATCATACTTCTTATGGAAATCATCATCGATTCCGTATTCGCTTGCAACAGAGCGGATAAAGCTTCTTGCAATGTGAGCCGATTCTTTCATTACATCCCCCAGTTGGCCGGTCAGTTCAAGTGTACCGTCTCCCGACATAAGGTTAACCTCAACAGGCATAGTGTCCCCTCCTACAGGTGTCCATGCAAGACCCCTCACTATACCGATTTCATTCTTTTCTGCGGTTTTATCATAAAGAAATATCCGGGCTCCCAAATAATTCTTAACCGTTTTTTTTGTAATACGCAGTGATGTCTTTTCTCCTGTTACAATCATTTTAATTGCTTTTCTTATAACAGTAGCGATTTGCCTTTCAAGATTTCTTACTCCGGCTTCTTTGGTGTAGTACACAATAATTTCTCTTAGAGAAGCTTCATCAAATCTTACCTTTTTGTTGTTGGCACCATGAATATCCAATTGTTTAGGGACAAGGTACTTGGAGGCAATATTGAGCTTTTCTTCCTCGGTATATCCCGTTATATCAATAACTTCCATCCTGTCTAACAATGGTCTGGGTATCGCATCTTTATAGTTGGCCGTTGTAATAAACATAACGTCGGACAAATCAAAGGGCGCCTCCAGGTAGTGATCCCTGAAGTCCTTATTTTGTTCTGAATCCAATACCTCCAGCATTGCTGATGCAGGATCGCCTCTAAAATCATTTGACATCTTATCGATCTCGTCAAGCAAAATAAGCGGGTTTTTGCTTCCTGCCTGTTTGATGGCACTAATAATCCGTCCCGGCATTGACCCCACATAGGTCCTTCTGTGTCCTCTGATCTCGGCTTCATCCTTTACTCCGCCTAATGACATTCTCACGTAGTTTCTATTCAGGGCTTCGGCTATAGATTTGGCAATTGATGTCTTGCCTACACCGGGAGGCCCGGCAAAGCAGAGAATCGGACCGTGAAGGCCGTTTTTCATTTTTCTTACCGCCAGGTACTCCAATACTCTTTCTTTAACCTTTTCGAGGCCATAGTGATCTCTGTCCAGAATCTCGGCAGCATATTTAATATCAAGTCTTTCCTCGGTCTTATTCCCCCAGGGCATATCCAGCAAGGTATCCAGATAGGTACGTATAACACCGCTCTCCGCTGAAGTAGAATGCATACGAATTAATCTGTCCAACTCCTTTAATGCCTTCTTTTTAACATCCTCATTAAAGCTGGCTTTTTCTATCCTTTCCCTGTATTCGTCAGCCTCGGTGGTCGGATCGGTAGAATCGCCAAGTTCCTTTTGTATAGCTTTAATTTGCTCCCTCAGATAATATTCCTTCTGGTTCTTGTCAATTTGCTGACGCACCTTTGAAGTAATACTTTTTTCCAGTTCAAGGATTTCATTTTCCTTTGCCAAAATATCTAAAAGCTTAACTAACCGCTTTTTCGGAGACAATTCCTCTAATATCGTCTGTTTATGTTCAATCGATATGCCCATATTTGATGCGATAACATCCGGAAGCCGGGACAAATCGTTTATATTGGTTATTGAAAGCGTTGCATCAGGCGATATTTTCCCTGAAAGCTTCGCATATTTTTCAAAATGCTCTATTACCTGTCTTGAAAGAGCTTGTACGTCGGCTCTTCCGCTTTGAAGAATACGCGAATTGACAGGTATTATTTCAACCTTATAAAAAGGCTCGCTTTCTATAAAATTGATGATCTCGGCTCTCTGAATGCCTTCTACCAGTACCCTTATTGTATCATCGGGCAACCTCAGTAATTGCTTTATACGGGCAATGGTACCAAACCTATTTATTTCATCATACTCAGGCTCTTCCGTGTTAGGATCCTTCTGAGCAGTCAGAAATATGACCTGCTCATTTAACATAGCTTCTTCTATTGACTTTATTGACTTTATTCTTCCCACATCAAAATGGAGTATCATATGAGGATAGACTACAATTCCCCTAAGCGGAAGCATAGGTATACTGTAGGCTGTAATATTCTTCTTTTGCTTTGGCATATCTATCACCCTTTCATATCCTAAGGCCTAAGCATTAATGGCAAATTCTATTATAGAGATGTGGCATAGGGTTTTCAAATGTTTCTTTTACCAGTTTATTAATATATCCCATATAATAGCATATTGAATAAAATAACACTTTACATCACTTCCATAGGATAATTATAACTAAATTAAGATATTCCCCGCCACTATAGGTTTGGGGTTCCGCTTTATTTCTACAATATGCACAATAATAGTTTAAAAAGTTGAATAAAATGCAAAGTCTTATTGAATAATCCCGTATGTGTACAAATAAATCAATAAATCAGTCAAAAATAAGGCAGAGTTCTCTGCCTTATTTTTGACAATATAAATTTGATTGCATAGGGATAGTTCTTAATTCATAAAAGCTATGTACCTCATAAAAACTATCCCTTTATCAGACAAGTTAAGCTATACTTTAAGAGTTTGCAAGCCTGTCTACAAGTTTATCGTATTCAGGGCTATCAACAAAGTTGTCTATTGATATATGCTCAGCATTGGGAGCAATTGATTGTGCTCTCGGTGTCAGAGAGTGATGGGTAAATACGATGTCGGCATCGCCTGGAATGTCTTCAATAGCAGTATTGACTACGGTAATATCCAAGCCTGCTTTTTTGAACTTATTCCTCAGCAGAGATGCTCCCATTGCGCTTGACCCCATACCGGCATCGCAAGCAAAAATTACTTTTTTAACCGATACTTTTCTGAGAACGGGTTTTGCCTTCATTTCCTTTACGGTAGCCTTGGCTTTTTCAAGGTCTCCCTCGTCGCCGGTCTTCTTAACAAAGATTGAGGCTACGAGGAATGATACTGCCGCAGAAACAAGTACGCCCAGTAATACAGGAATATGTCCGCCCTTCGGGCACATTGCCAATAAAGCAAAGATACTTCCAGGAGAAGGAGTAGCAACCAGACCTGCACCGAACATAGTTTCAATCAGAACACCGCTTGCTCCGCCTGCGATAACAGCAAGGATCAATATCGGGTTCATCAGTACGTATGGGAAGTAGATTTCATGAATACCACCCAAGAAATGAACGATAATTGCACCGGGAGCAGATTGCTTAGCGTTTCCTTTAGCAAACAGCCAGTAAGCTACAAGTACTCCCAATCCGGGGCCTGGGTTTGTTTCCAGAAGGAAGAATATGGATTTTCCGAGTTCCTGTGCTTGTTGCAATCCGAGTGGGCCAAGTACGCCGTGGTTGATGGCATTATTCAGGAACAGAATTTTAGCCGGCTCAATAAAGATTGAAGTTAAGGGTAGAATACCTGCATTAACTAAAGCATTAACACCAGCTCCGAGGAATTTGTTCAGAGCTTCTGATAATGGGCCTATTGCCAGGAAACCAACTAGAGTTAATACGCCGCCGATAATTCCTGCTGAAAAGTTGTTGACGAGCATTTCAAATCCCGGTCTGACTTTGCCTTCGATAGCATCATCAAACTTCTTGATTACCCATCCTCCGAGAGGTCCCACAATCATTGCCCCAAGGAACATAGGTACGGAAGAACCGATAATCACACCTACAGTTGCCAGAGCACCAACAACAGCTCCTCTGGTTCCGCCGACTGCCTTACCTCCGGTGTAGCCTATGAGAAGCGGGAGCAAATAAGTGATCATCGGACCAACTAATTCTGACAGCTTCTCATTAGGAGTCCATCCGGTCGGGATAAATAATGCAGTAATTAAACCCCATGCTATAAATGCCCCAATATTCGGCATTACCATACCGCTAAGGAATCTTCCAAATTTCTGGATCTTGTCCCTAGCTCCGGGCGCTTTCACAGCGCTTGCACTTGATTCATAGCTCATTTTGAATCCTCCTTATCAAAATAATAACA
>JBMNTI010000057.1:0-15424 GCA_050945655.1 Acetivibrionales bacterium
AAAAACCGGAACCCGGGCAGGCGTATCTATTACAGGCATAGCGGGGCCGGACGGCGGTACGCCGGCAAAGCCTGTGGGTACTATCTTTGTTGCAGTAAGTCTGGACGGTGAAGTGTATTCCATTGAGTTAAAGCTTAACGGAGACAGGGAGAGAGTCAGGCATATGGCCTGCCTGAATGCGCTGAATCTGCTAAGAAAAAGGATACTTGGACTGTAGCGCTGCTTTATATCCGGCAAAGCCTGTTTTGATATTTTGCAATCCGACTAAGAGCCGGCACCGCCACGGCATCCTGCGTGAAAAGTCTTTATGCACTTACTAACTGCATCAACACTATTGCAAATAAAATGTATTTAACGGGAGATTAAAATGGAAAGTATCCAAGAGCCGTCAAGAAAGCTTACCGGTGTGGCAGGCATGGTGATGTTTGCCACATTATTAAGCCGTATAACCGGCTTTTTAAGAAGCGTTCTAATAACTACACAAATGAAACCGATGGGATATTCGGACGAATTTATACTGGCATTCACTTTGCCGGATCTGGTTTATGACCTTCTGGCCGGAGGCGCTATTGCCGCGGCTTTTATTCCTATTCTTTCCACATATCTGACAAAGGGTAAAGAAAGAACCGGTTGGAAAGCCATCAGTACATTTATGAATTTGTCGGTTATACTGATGGTTGTCCTGGAAATTTTATTTTTTGTTTTTACCGATAGTTTTCTGGGAGTTCTGGCTTCAGGGTACAAGGAGGGAGCCTCAGGAAATAAGGTTTTATTAATAAAACTGACCAGGATACTCCTTCTTAATGCGCCGTTTATGATGATGGCCGGACAGGTGAACGGTATTCTTAACTCATACAAAAGATTTGCCATAGCTGCGTTCGGGCCGGTAATATACAATATCTGTACTATTATCAGCATAGCTGTCTTTGGCGCTAAAAGCGCGGAGTCAACAGCCTGGGGAGTTGTTATAGGAGGAGCGGTCTTCTTTGCCATTCAATTTTCCGGTGCTTTAAGACATTTCATATATTACAGGCCAAGACTTTTTATCAAAAGCAATGCTTTTAGTAAGCTTATACATCAAGCCATTCCGTCCCTTATATCATCTACTATTATTGAGGTAAATGTAATTATTTCGAGAAGCTATGCCACCTTTTATGAGTCGGGCATGGTTACCCTGCTTACAAATGCGAATCGCACCTGGCAGCTGCCCCTGGGGATATTTGCCCAAAGTATAGGAATTGCATTGCTTCCTACACTTTCGGAGCAATATGCCGATGAGAAACCCGATGAATTTAAGAAGGTTCTGTATAATGGTCTTAAGACGGTTTTCCTTTTGTCATTGATCACATCTGTTGTAATGATGATTTTAAGCGATGATATTATGAGGATACTTTTTAAATGGGGAGATTCAGGCTCCGAGTACGATGTTTTCTACGGAGGGCTTTGTCTTTTAGGATATTCGGCAACTCTTGTATTTTCTTCGACTATTGCAATGATGACCCGTGCCTTCTATGCTATACATGACAGTAAAACTCCGTTGTACGGCGGAATTTTCGGTATAGTGGCATTATTCATACTAAATGCCGGTTTTATTAAATACTCAAATCTGGGAATAGCAGGCACGGCTCTTGCATATTCCATCAGCGCCTTTTTTACCATGATGATTTATCTTCTTACATTTAGAAGCAAGACCGGTATAGATATTATTACCGATAACTTTTTCTATATTGTAAAAGCAGTGGGAGCAGTAATTCCTGCCGGACTTGTAGCTTTTTTAACAAAAATTACGATACGGCCTGATGTGGATTCAAAACTGAGTCAAATTCTTGCCATTTTTGTGCCTGCGGCATGCGGATTCGGAATTTTTTGGCTTATACTTTTAAAATTAAAAGTACCGGAGATAGCATTTGTTAATAATTTGGTTTTGTCAAAATTAAAGCACGGCAAAAAGCTATGAACGGTAGGATAAAATATTCTAGAATTTTTTCAATAATATAACAAAAAACATGCTTGACATACCCGGTTCTTTATCATATAATAAGAACAAATGTTCGGCAAAGGAGGGTCAGCCGCAAGGCGAATTATGGAAGAAAAGAGAAAAGCATTGGAATTGGTTATGAGCCAAATTGAAAAACAGTTTGGAAAGGGTGCAGTGATGAAGCTGGGCGAGGTGCCTCATGTTAGCGTAGACTCAATACCCACCGGAGCCCTTACTCTTGATATTGCATTGGGAGTTGGCGGCTTGCCACGGGGAAGAATTATTGAGATTTTCGGGCCTGAATCATCGGGTAAAACAACAGTTGCCCTTCATATAGTTGCTGAAGCCCAGAAATCCGGAGGAGAAGCAGCATTTATTGATGCCGAACACGCCCTGGATCCGGTTTATGCCAAGAAGCTGGGAGTTGATATAGATAATCTTATAGTATCTCAGCCCGACACAGGCGAGCAGGCTCTTGAAATAGCAGAAGCCCTTGTCAGAAGCGGAGCTATAGATGTTATTGTTGTGGACTCTGTTGCTGCTCTTGTTCCAAAGGCCGAAATTGACGGCGAAATGGGAGATTCCCATATGGCCCTTCAGGCGAGGCTCATGTCCCAGGCCATGAGAAAACTGTCGGGTGTAATCAGTAAATCAAAGACAGTAGCAATTTTCATTAACCAATTGCGTGAAAAAGTTGGAGTAATGTTTGGAAATCCTGAGATAACACCCGGTGGTCGTGCACTTAAATTCTATTCATCGGTGCGTTTGGATGTCAGGCGGGTTGAAACTCTTAAAAACGGAAGCGAAGCTGTCGGAAACAGAACCAAGGTGAAAGTAGTAAAAAATAAGGTAGCGCCTCCGTTTAAGGAAGCCGAGTTTGACATTATATACGGGGAGGGCATATCAAAGGAAGGCTGTATTCTTGATATAGGAGTTACCCTCGACATCGTAAAAAAGAGCGGAGCGTGGTTCTCCTATAATGATCAAAGAATCGGTCAGGGGCGTGAAAACGTAAAGAAGTATTTAAAGGATAACCCGGAGATTGCGAAAGAGATAGAAAGCAAGGTTAAAGCCGAATACGAAAAAGCATTTTTAAGCAGCATTGAAGCCCATACGGCAGACGAGTAATATTAAGCGAAAATAATTCTGCCGGTTGCTTGTAGACTATGCAAAAATTGTTTTGACATGCAGGTTATAATATTTAATCATGCAATCGTAAACAAGCGGCGTGGTTGCTGCGATTTAAAGCGAAGCATGGACTTTAATACTATTGATAGTTTTCGCACAGACTGTTGATATGTTTATTAAAGCCTTTCAAAAAGAGTTCTCTTCTTGGAAGGCTTTTTGTGATTCACCCGACATGGGCAGTCCTGGCGGTGAAAGTCCGCTATGGGCTAGGTAGTGGGAACCACTATCTGAATAGCAAGGGTGTACTTGGTGACGAGGAATCTGAAAAAAGCTGAAGGCAAAGTCCCGCATCGGCTGTACACACAGTGATAGATTGGGTGAAATGAGCATAACCAAATAATTCCCTGACTTTAGACACAGGGAGTGTCAATTGAAAACTGATATGATATACTAATAAATGCATATGAAGAAAAAAGTCAATAAAAATAAGTGTAATTTTGTTAGCCGAAAATCAGAGGATTACCATGAAATATACATATTCAGCGTTGATTTTAGCATTAATATTGTTAGTTGGAATGCTGGTGAATCTTTTTCTTTCATTTAACGATGATACTGACAAACAGATTCAGCAGGAAGAGCCTAAATATCATTTTGTCATTATTACTCATGATGATAGCGATCCGTTCTGGGCTAAGTTTAAAAAAGGCGCTACCGAAGCAAGCCTGAGCAGAAATGTATTTGTTGAATTTGTTGATGTAAAATATAAAGATGCCAGCCTCATTGCCAATGCGGTTGACAGGGCAATTCTTTCGGATGTTGACGGTTTGGCTCTTCAGCCCTTTGACGTAAAATACAGTTCCGAGATGCTGCAGGGAGTAAGAGATGCAGGCATTACAACCATCACTTTTGAAAATGATGTTTTCTATATTCCCGATTTTCCCACTGTTGGATCCAACAGCTATGAGGTCGGTTTTGCCGCAGGTGAAATGGCGGCGGCGGCATCGGACGGCAAGGCCAATATTGCGGTATTGATAAATGATACCGGCGAACAGGACTCTAAGCAGTATAAAAATATTAAATTTCAGGGATTACTCGAGGCTATTTCCCAATACCCGGAAATGTCTGTAACACAGATGTATACCTTAGATACTAAAATGTTTGAGGTTGATAAACTGACAACATCTATTCTTACCGACAGACCCGAAATTGATTTGATAATCTGCAGCGATAGCGGGAACACGCCGGGAGTTGCCCAGGTCGTTATTGATTCGGGCAAGGTTGGCAACATAAAAATCATCGGCTACGGGACAATGGCTCAGACAATGAAATATATCAAGAATGGAGTCGTATACGGAACAATTACCGCAGACAGCTATGCAATCGGTTACAATACAGTTTTACAGCTGGCAGATGTTTGTGACGGAAAACAAATTAGTGAGTTTTACAATACGGATATTTATACTTTTACTTCGGAGAATCTCGATCAATATGAAGATATTTTTGAAACTGATAGCAATTAGCAATAAGGAGTAGATATGTTCAGGCTCAGCGGTGTTAAATTCAGAACAAAGCTGTTAATATTTTTCCTGTTAACCATTATAGTGGTATTGCTTGCTTCCATATATATGTATTTTTCGCTGCAGGTTTTGATAAAAGATACTACTGTTATGTATGAAAAAACCATGCAACTGACGGCCGTATATCGACAATTGAACTCTATTCAGCAGGAAATACAGTTTTATTTATCTACTAACAGTTCTGACAGTCTTATTGCTTTTTATGATTATATGAACGGAATAAGAGGTATTGCCGACAACCTGATCAAGGATGTAAATTACTCTCCGGAGGGGATAAAAAGTGCAAATGCCGCCAATATGATTATTAATTATCTTGATGTTGCCGAAAAAGCCATTATGGCCAAAAGAGGCCGCGATATTGATGGATATACGCACTATTATGCCATTACCGTAAAAGAAAACAACGATATTATGCGATACATTGAGGAGATAATGAGCGGGGAGCTTATCAGCACCTCGGATAATTATGCGGCCATATCAAAGCGGATACAATTTGCGACTACATTTAATAATGTACTGATTATTTGCGTTGTTCTATTTGTTTCTGCTATGATAATAAGCTTCAGTTTTCAGATAACGAAACCAATAACAGAGTTGGCATCCTATGCAAAAAGAGTCTCGGTAGGCGATTTCGATGTGGAGGTGAAATCAGTTACCGGTGGAGAAATAGGAGTTCTTTACAATGCTTTTAATTTGATGGTGGTAAGTATTAAAGAGTATGTTAATGAGATACAGGAAAAAGCCAGGCTAAAAGCCAGCTTGAATGAACAGCAGCTGCATAACCTGAAAATGAAAAATGAGCTTAGAGAAGCCGAATTGATGGCATTGCAATCCCAGATAAACCCCCATTTCATTTTCAACACAATAAATATCGGGGCTAAAATAGCAATGCTTGAGGGGGATAAAAGGACGTGCGCATACCTGGAAAATGCGGCCGACATTTTTCGATATAATTTAAAAGGGTTGGATTCCTATGTTACACTGAAAGAAGAAATAGATAATGTATGTGCCTATATATATCTTTTGCAAACACGCTTCGGGGATTCGGTAAATTTTAATACCGATTTTGGCGACGATCCGAGTGCCTTGGATATACAGGTTCCAAGAATGATACTTCAGCCCATTGCCGAAAACGCTTATATACACGGTATAAGCGAGATGGAGAAGGACGGCACCATAACACTTATGGTCAGAAGCAATGAAGAATCTGTCTACGTGTATGTTATGGACAACGGCCAGGGAATGTCTCAGGAAAAAATCGACGAGCTTTTAGCTGCTGAGGGTGAAGATGGGCTGCAGACATTTTTAGCCAAAAAGAAGGGACACACTACAGGCATAGGGGTCAATAATGTTATCAATCGCTTGCGTCTTTACTACAATAAAAAAGACGTAGTTGATATAAAGTGCGAGGATGGTCATACAAAGGTAATTTTTATTTTACCCAGGAACAAAGAACAAGGAGAGAACAATGTACCGGATATTGATAGTTGATGACGAACCGATAGCCCTTGATTCTGTTGAATACATAATCAAGAACAATATTAAAGGCCTTGAAGTATGCGGCAGAGCAAGATCAGGCAGGGAAGCAATTGAAAAGGCTTATAATCTTAGGCCGGATATAGTTCTTATTGATATAAAAATGCCGGGTATCAATGGCCTTGAAGCCATACGCAAAATCAGGGAATTCAACAAGGAAGTTTATTCTATTATCATCTCGGCTTATGATTATTTTGACTACGCCGTTGAAGCAATGAATCTTGGAGTTGTGGAATATCTTTTAAAGCCGGTGAAGGAAGAAAAGCTTATAGAAGCCCTCCTGAAGACTATAGCCGTAATAGATCAAAAACGAAAACGAATAAGTCAGGAGCTGGAGCTTAAAGAAAAGCTTGAAATATTAGTTCCTACTCTTGAAAACGGATTTATCCATTCTATATGCATGTTTGAAGATAATACGGAAGAGTTGAAAACTTTCGGCAGGCTTTTTGAGCTGGAAAAATTCAGCGGGTATGTAATGGCAGTTGAATTCGGAGAAAAGGAAACCGGAGGAATACAGAATAAAATAAGCGCCAGTGTAAAAACACAGAACCATTATGTGGACTGTCGTGATATACTTAAATCGATATGTCAGTGTATTGTCGGGCCCATTATGTTGAACCGGCTTATTGTATATGTAATGATTGGATCTTCCAAAGACAATTTCTCAATTAAGACCTCAGCCACAAGGCTGGCAAAGGATTTTATAGATCGAATCAGAGACACCTTTGGGGAGGTTTCTGTTGGAATCGGCAGATGCTATCAGGAAGTGGTGAATGCAAAAAAATCATACAGAGAGGCAATGAAAGCATTGCAGACACTGTCAAACAGCAAGGACAACATCCTGCATATAGACGATATGATAGAGGAATACCAAGATAGCCCTGATTTTGAAGAGAAATTCGAGCATGATATTTATTCTAAGGTAGCCCAGGGGGATTTAAATTCAACTTTAGTTGCATTTGATAATTTGTTTAACCAAATCGCAGACAGTGTCGGAAATTTAGAAGGAATCAAAGACCAATGCATAGTTCTTATCGTTGGTTTTACAAACCGTTGGGGCGATATTGCCAAGGACTATTATAAAGTATTGAATAAGATTATTACTTCGGCTGATCAAAATGAGCTTAAAACAATTATAAGGAAGTATATAGAAAAAGTAATAAATGAGCTTACGGTGAATCGCCAATTAAAAATTAATCAGATTATAGAAAAGGCAGACAATTATTTACTAAAAAATTACACCGATGACATTTCATTGGAAGATATTGCACGGGTTGTGAATTTAAGTCCATACTATTTCAGCAGGTTTTACAAGGAAGCAAGCGGTGTAAACTTCATTGACCGACTAATTGCAATTCGCATAGAGAAAGCAAAACAATATTTTGAAAATACGGATTTATCCCTTAAAGAGGTTTCCGGGATGGTAGGATATCAAGATCCAAACTATTTCTCAAAGCTCTTTAAAAAGATTACAGGATATACCGCCACGGAGTATAAGGAATATTATAGAAAGTGAGGCGTACTATGAATTCCTTTAGAAAAAAAGCGTATCTGTTATCTTTACTTCTCATTATGGGAAATCTGTTCTTGCTCACCTCCTGCAAGCATCCTGAGAATTTACGGCTTCCCGATAATGACAGAAAGATGGTAATCGGATTTTCAATGGCAACTTTTAAGGAGGACCGCTGGCTTCAGGACAGGGATATTTTTATTGCGAAAGCCAAGCAGGAGGGATTCGATGTAATAGTTAAAAACGCCAACAATGACAGCAAACTTCAGAACGAACAAGTAAATGATATGATTAGAAGCGGTATCGATGTACTGGTAATAGTACCCCATGACAGTGAGGATGCGGCCGAATGTGTTAACGCGGCTAAAAAAGTGGGAATACCGGTTGTATCTTATGACAGGTTGGTGCGCAACGCAAATGTGGATGTATATGTTTCATTCGACAATGTGAAGGTGGGGCAGGTTGCCGCACAATCATTGGTGGATGCGGTACCGGCAGGCGATTATATCATCCTTAACGGAGCGGAAAATGATAATAACAGCAAAATGTTTAATGCAGGCTATATGTCTGTTTTAAACAAACACAAAGGGAAAATCAATGTGGTTGCCGAGACCTGGGTGGAGGATTGGAAGAGAGAACTGGCACTTGAATTCGTATCAAAGGTTCTCAGGGAAAAGGGTGACAGTATTAAAGGCATAATAGCCGGTAATGATTCTTTGGCATGGGGTGCAATCGATGCCATATCGGTGGCCAGAATGACGGGCAAGATAAAGGTAGTGGGACATGACGCTGATTTAGCGGCTTGTCAGCGAATTGTCGAGGGTACACAAATATCAACGGTATACAAACCCATCAAAAAGTTGGTCGACGAGACATTAAAAAGCTGCAAGCTGTTATCCGAGGGGAAAGAGGTTCCCCATGACACCTTAATAAATGACGGTACGTTTGATGTTCCATATTTAATGATTGATGTAATTTCTGTTAATAAGGATAACCTTGATGAAACGGTGATTAAGGACGGTTTTCATCTTGAAGAAGACGTTTACAGAGATCTAAAGGAATAAGAAGTCTAAAAACAGCAGGGTAATTTTTTGCTGTTTCTTTTTAATTGGACAGCAATAATTTACTGTAATATTAAAAATATATTACAAATTATCGCAATAAAACAATGCAGATAGACAATACAATTTATTGTTAACAGCGAGATTAAATTCTAGAATAAAGGTATCCCCAAAAATATTTACAAGGAGGAACCAAAATGAAAAAAATTCTAGCTATGATTCTCGTACTTGCTATGGCTATTTCTTTAGTAGCCTGCGGAAGCCAACCGGTACAACCTTCGCCGAGCGGTGAAGCACAATCAGAGTCGAAAGCACCTGATGCTGAGGCTCCTGATAAGTCGGGAACTGTTGACGTTGGTATTGTATTGCCTACGAAGGATGAGCCGAGATGGGTTCAGGACGAGACACGTTTCGTTGATGCTTTAAGATCAACCGATTACTCAGTTGAAATTCTTTTCAGCCAGGGTGATTCCGCTAAAGAAAAGCAGAACGTAGAAGCACTTATAGCAAAAGGAATTAAAGTCCTCATCATCTGCCCTCATGACGGAGCCGGTGCTGCAGCAGCTGCCGAAGCCGCCAGGAAAGAGGGAATCACAGTAATCTCTTATGACAGACTTATCACAAACACAGAAGCCGTTGACTATTATGTAACATTCGACAGCTTCCAGGTTGGTGTAGCTCAGGGACAATACCTGATTGACAACGCTACCGGAAAAGGCAATCCTCTGTATCTCTATGCAGGTGCTGCTTCCGACAACAACGCTTTCATTTTCTTTGACGGTGCATGGAGCGTTCTCCAGCCTAAAGTTGCCGATGGAACATTCGTTATTAAGAACTCCAGCGAAGCTGTAGCTCTTCAGGACAAAGCAACATTATCACGTGATGAACTTGGCAAAATCATCGGCCAGGTTACCACAAACTGGGACTTCAACGAAGCTAAGAATAAGGCTGAGGCTCATCTGACAGCTGCAAGCGCTGATGACAAAGGTGATGTATTTATTCTGGCTCCGAATGATGGTACCGCTCGTGCTATTGCTGATGCATTCGCAGCAGACAAAGACGTTTCCAGCTATAAAGTTACCGGACAAGACGCTGAAAAAGCTTCCATCCAGTACATAATCGATGGAAGACAATCCATGACAGTGTTCAAGGATGTACGTACGCTGGTTAACGATGCTATAAATATGGCAGTTATAGTATTAAAGGGTAGCAAACCGGAAACCACCGGTGAGTATGATAACGGCAACATTATGGTTCCGGCAAAACAGACCGAAGTTATAGTTGTTGAGAAATCTAATGTTAAAGCAGCTATTATTGATTCAGGCTATTATCCTGCATCCGATTTCACCGGTCTTAATTAATTAATACAGCTTAGTGATGATGGGATAGTGATAGTTGCTATTGCTATCCCATCTATTTAATTCTAAAAGGAGCGGTAAGACCATGGAAAACTATATTTTAGAGATGAAAAACATCTCAAAGGAATTTCCGGGCGTCAAAGCGTTAGATAACGTAAATTTCAAGGTTAAAGAAGGAGAAATCCATTGTCTTGTAGGAGAAAACGGGGCGGGCAAATCAACCTTGATGAAAGTTTTGAGCGGTGTTTATCCTTATGGTACATATGAAGGGGATATTATTTTAAATGGAGTTGCTCAGAAGTTTGCAAATATTGTCGACAGTGAAAAGTCCGGAATAGCAATCATAGCGCAGGAATTAGCATTAGTTCCTGAAATGACTGTTTATGACAACATATTTCTTGGCCATGAGATAAGAAGAGGCCTTTCTATTGATGAAAACGAAACCATTCAAAAAGCTACCGAAGTTTTAAACAAGGTAAGAGTAAGAGTAAATCCTTCTACCTTGATTAAAGATTTGGGGGTAGGTGCGCAACAGCTGATCGAAATTGCCAAAGCCTTGAGCAAGAATGCGAATATTCTTATTCTGGATGAGCCGACAGCTGCATTAAACGAAATTGACAGCCAAAACCTTTTACAGATTATAAGGGAATTAAAGGAGCAGGGTGTCACCTCTATTATGATATCTCATAAGCTTAAAGAGGTTATTTCAATTGCCGATACGATCACGATATTAAGAGACGGAAAAACCATATGTTCGATGGATGAGACCAAAGGAACCATTAACGAAGGTGATATCATAAAGAACATGGTTGGTCGTGAAATTGATAATATATATCCGAAACGCGACGATAAAAATCTGGGTGATGTCTGCCTTGAGATAAAGAACTGGAATGTCTATGATCCTAATCTGGGAAGAGAAATTTTGCATGATGTAAATATATGTGTCCGAAAAGGCGAAATAGTAGGAATTTCCGGTTTGATGGGCGCTGGCAGGACTGAGCTTGCGCTTAGTGTTTTTGGAAATCCCAGAGGTTATAAAATAAATGGGGAAATGATTGTAAATGGCTGTCCGACATGTTTCAGCCATACAAGTAAAGCTCTTAAGAGTGGCCTTGCATATGTTACCGAGGATAGGAAAGGCGACGGACTCATTCTTATACAAGATATCAAATCCAATATTACGATAGCCAACTTGAAAGTATTATCAAAATACGGAATTATAAATGAGAATGAGGAAGTAAAGGTTGCTAATGAATATAAACATAGTGTTAATATTAAAGCCCCTTCTATTGAACAGACTGTTGGAAATCTAAGCGGGGGAAATCAACAGAAAGTATCTCTGTGCAAATCTCTGTTTGTTTTACCTAATATTCTAATTCTGGACGAGCCCACCAGAGGTATTGATGTAGGTGCAAAGTATGAGATTTACACAATCATGAATAGGCTGGTTGCTGAGGGGATGTCAATTATTATGATTTCTTCCGATTTACTGGAGGTAATCGGCATGAGTGACAGAATCTATGTAATGGCCGAAGGTAGAATAACCGGAGAACTTAAAGCAGAAGAAGCGACTGAAGAGAAAATTATGGAAGTTGCTACTATATAGGAGGGAAGGATAATGACACAGTCCAAAGTATCAAAAAATCAGAGCGAAGGTTTGCTCAACGAATTGCTCCATCTTATAAAAAAGAATATTCGTGAATATGGCATGTACATTGCGCTGGTGGTAATTATCGCAATATTTGCCATATTAACAAAAGGAGTATTTATCTCACCGAGAAATATCAGTACTCTATTAAATCAAACAGGTTATATTATTGTATTGGCAATAGGTATGACCCTGATTATTGTCTGTAAATATATAGACCTTTCCGTCGGATTTACAGCAGGTTTTTTGGGGGCAGTTTCCGCAATTTTTATGACCAAGCATGGTATATCGGAATGGATCGTAATACCAATAATACTGTTTTTCGGTTTAATGATAGGACTTTATAACGGTTTTATGGTAGGTAAGCTGAATATCCCCGCGTATGTCGTATCTCTTGCAGGTATGTTTATATTCAGAGGGTTGCTGCTTATGGTGACCCAGGAGACAGGTACTATTATTGTTCCAAATAAGGGTTTCAATGCCATAGGAAATGGCTTTATACCCGATATAATAGATGATTCAAAAATACATATCCTTACACTTATTATTGGCGCAGTTGGCATACTGTTGTTTATTTTGGGTGCTATCAGAGACAGAAACAATAAGATAAAGTATGAATTTGAAGTTCTTTCCACGCCTCTTTTTATAATCAAACTGATATTTACCTCTTTGATAATCGGTTACATAAGCTGGATCATTGCAGGATACAACGGCCTGTCCTGGACAGTTGTAATCTGCCTGATCGTAGTTATTATATATGACTTTGTTACGCAAAAAACCTCACTTGGACGTCATATCTATGCAGTGGGCGGTAATGGGAATGCCGCAGAACTTGCCGGAATAAGCGTTAAGAAAATCACCTATATTATCTTTGCTTCAATGGGTATGCTTTCGGCACTTTCCGGAATACTGTTTACATCCAGACTCCAATCTGCCACAACAACAGCGGGAACGTTATTTGAGCTGGATGCCATTGCGTCGGCCTTCGTAGGGGGAGCTTCGGCCGGAGGCGGTGTCGGTAAGGTAACAGGCTCCGTAGTAGGTGCGCTGGTTATGATGTCATTGACCAGCGGCATGAATCTTATGGGTTGGGATATATCCTACCAATACGTAATTCGTGGAGCAGTTCTTGTTCTGGCTGTGTTCTTTGATGTAACAACTCGAAGAAAGAGAGGCTAAGATATTAGACAACTGAAATACCCATCCTGGTGCCTGTTAAACAAATCACCGGATGGGTATATATATTTTAATGGGGGTGATTGCATTGAAAATCTTAAAACCTTTACAAGGAAAGATTTCAAAGAAATCTTCAGCAAAAGCAGGTTCTTCATCAATCCAAAATATCTCCGAAAATGAATTTTCATATTCTTTAAAAAGCGTTTTCTTAAGAAGGACAAAAATTCAAAGCCGGTTTATGTTATCATTTTTAGGCTTATCTATAATACCATTAGTGTGTTTTGGATTTTTGGCAGCATCAATGTCGGGGAATGCGGTGGTCAGCAAGATAGAATCGTACTCTAACGAATTATTAAGAAGCACGGTGGCATATGTGGACGTTGAGACCTCCCGTGTTCTGGAGATTAATAAAGAGGTTATTCTATCTGATCTGATACAAAAAGACATGAAAATTATGGGACAGATGTCCGATGCTGAAAAAAATCAGACTTCCAAGGCTATTGAGAGATTTATTCTAAATAAATTTCTTAAAGATGAGAAAGTTATATGCTCTATAATCATGGGAGAGGATAATAGAGCATTCAAATATGGATCAACAAGTGTTCTTAGTAATGAAGAATGGGACAATATAAAACAAAAGGTCATTGAATTCGGAGGAGGAACCAGGGAAACAGACATCGATGAAGATAATTCAGAAGAAAAGGCTATTGAAATCAGTGCGGGAGCCAAAGATGTATTAACTTTTTGCATGGGCAAAAAGCTTGAAAACCAGAATGCAATCATCTATGCCAATAATATTATAGATACTCTTACCGGTAAACATCTTGGTGTAATGATTACATTGATCGACGAAGCCTATTTGACAGAAGCCTATAAGGATTTAAACATTGCCGAAGGCTCCCATGCTTATATAATTAATAATGACGGAACCATAATTTCAAGCTTAAAGCCTGAGGAAATAGATACGGTAATCCCGGACAACACATTGGTTACAAAAATTGTAGCTGCGTCTGCCGAAAACGATAGTTTTCATGTAGAGGAAAGAATGATAGCTTCCAAACAGCTAAGCCCGTCCGGATGGCATTTGGTCGCCGAGATCCCTTATTCGTATCTGTATAAAGAGTCAAATAGTATTCGCAATTTTGTAATAGTATTTATTATCGCAGTATTCATTCTATCGCTTGTATTAGCCTGGCTTATAACAAAAAGTATTATTCATCCGTTGAAGAAGCTTGTTTCCGTAATGAAAAAAGCAGAAGAAGGGGATCTTACTCTCAGAGTGCTTGACAACAATAAGGATGAAGTTGCAATGTTATTTGAAAGTTTTAATCAAATGCTTGCGAATATAAAGCTTTTGGTGAATAAGGTCAGGGAATCTGCAAAACAAGTTTTAGAAGGCGCCGCAAATGTTTCGGTATCTTCATCTCAATCCTTTACATTCTCTCAGCAAATAAGTTCAGCAATCCAGCAAATCGCCGAAGGCTCAACAAACCAGGCGGCCGATACTGTTGAGAGTGTTCGTCATATGGAGAATTTGTCCAGCGACATCCATGAAGTTGAAGAAATAGTGGAAGATGTGTCGGAATCTCTTGATAAGACAAAATCTATGAGTGAAGACGTTCAGAAACATATAGTGCTTTTAAATGAAAAAGCACTGGAAACAAGTGATATTACCGAAAAGGTTGTAGGCGATATATTAGAATTAAATATTGATATGAAAGAGATAGGCAAAATAACCAATATGATAGCATCCGTATCGGAGCAGACCAACCTTCTATCACTTAATGCAGCTATCGAGGCTGCAAGAGCGGGAGAAGCCGGAAGAGGTTTTGCCGTGGTTGCCGATGAGGTAAAAAAACTATCGGATCAATCCAGCGAAGCTTCAAGGGCTATTAGTGATTTGGTCGAAAAAATTCAGAATAAGGCACAAACTACTGCGAACCAGGCCAGCGGTGCGGCCAGAATAGTCGGTGAACAGACAACTGCCGTGCAAACCGCTAATAAGTCCTTTGATGAGATTTTCAGTCACATGGAGAATATTTTTTCACTTATGCAGCGAATGTCGCAATGCGTAGACAAAATGATGGCTTCCAGAGAGAAGGCTTCATTATCTATGCAAAATGTTTCCGCAGTGTCCGAGGAGTTTGCCGCAACATCCGAAGAGGTTTCTGCAAGTACAGAAGAGCAAATATCAAGTATTGAAAAGCTGTCTGAACTGGCACAACAGATAAACTCTCTGGCTATTGGTCTGGATCATATGATTGCAAATTTCAAAGTCGAGTAAGTTACGTTTAATAAACATAAAGGGCTGACTCAAAACAGACAGTCATCCTGCATCCTGAGCGAAGCGAAGGATCAAAAGATCCTTCACTGTGTTCAGGATGACATGCCGGAGCAAATGTTGCATGTTGGTTTATGAGCAATGGTTGCGCCGGCATGTCAGATTTTTCGG